>DXIO01000041.1 GCA_019112875.1 Candidatus Aquabacterium excrementipullorum | reverse complement strand
TCGACCGAAACTGCATCGACCATAAAAAAGACCTCAAAGAGAGCTGGCACCTCCCGTTGTGCTGCTGGGCGGCAAGGTGCAGTTGGGAATCGGCAGCACAGGCCACCCGTAGGGCGGCGAGGGCTGAGTGTCAATATGTACCACGATCACCTGCGGCTTGCCGCTGGTTTGGGCCGATTCCAGGGCTTTCACGAGGGCTGTCCGGAAGACGTCCGGGCCCTGGTCGGGCGTGATGGCGACGGCGTCGGCGCCCAGCCCCTGCGAGAACAGCACCAGGTCGGGCGCGCCGAGCTTGTAATAGTCCTGCCACGAGGGGGCGGGCGGCAACAGTTGCGCCATGCCCTGGCTGACCATGGACAGGTCGTTGTCGTATAGCACGACCCACACGGCCCCGGTGCGGTACTGGGCGGCGGTGGACACCTCGGCCCCGTGCATCATGAAGGCGCCATCGCCCACGATGGCCACGCTGGGCTTGTCGGGCTGTGCCATCTTGCCGCCCACCACGGCGGCCACGCCGAAGCCCATCGGGCCCATGGCCAGAGCGCTCTGGTAGCGCACGGGCGGGTCCACGACCAGGTTGTTGAGCGACCAGCCCACGCAGTTGCCGGCGTCGATGAAGATCTCGCCGTCCTTCACCACCTCGTTGATGACGCGGACCATGGCCGCCGGGTGTGTCGGCGCGGCGTTGGAATCGCGGCCCGCCGGATCGGCCCAGGCCGTGTGGCTTTGCTTGATTTGGCGGATGAAGGCCTTGCGCTCGTCCACCTTGGCGGGATCGGGCTTGTGGTGCTGGTGCGCGTGCGTCAGCAGCACGTCCAGGCTGGCGCCGATCTCGCCGATCACCCCACGTGTGACGGGGAAGTCGCGGCCGATGACGCCGGCGTCCAGGTCCAGCTGGATGAAGTGCTGGGTGGGCAGCAGGGCCTTGTCGTAGGGGTTGGACGCGGCCGTGGTGGTGGCCAGCTCGCCCAGCGTGGAGCCCAGCACCATCAGGGCGTCGTAGTGGTCCGGATCGCCCAGGGGCTTGATGTAGAGGTCGGGCCAGGCGCTGGCGCACATGCCGTAGTTGCGCAGCGACATCTCGTGCGATTCGGGGAAGATGCCCTTGGCATCGGGCGTGGTCATCACCGGGATGCCGAAGCGGTCGACGAACTCGGTGAAGGCGCGCAGGCGCTCGGGCGAGGCCAGCGCCGCGCGCGTGCCATTGCCCAGGAAGATCAGCGGGCGACGGGCTTCCAGCAACTCGTGCAGTGAGGCCTGCAGTGCCTTCGGATCGGCGCAGGCCGCGCGAGCCTGGTAGCTGCTGGGCGTGGGCTTGGTGGGCGGCGGGTTGATGCAGGTGCCGGCCACGTCGTTGGGCAGGCTGATGTGCGCGGCGCGGTTGGGCAGCGAGCGTGCGTTGCGCAGCGCCTGCTGAAACAGCGTCTGGAAGTTGCTGGGCGACGAGATCATCGCGCTGGACTCGACCGCGTTGCGGAAGATCACGTTGACGTCGAGCTTGGCGTCGGTGCCTTCCTGCAGGTAGCCCTGGCCGAAGTACTTCTCGGGCACCTCGCCCGTGATCACCAGCAGGGACACGTTGCTGGCCTGCGCGTTCATGGCGCCGGACACGGCGTTGGTGGCGCCCGGGCCCGAGGTGGTCAGCACCACGCCCAGGCCGCCGGTGGCGCGCGCGTGGCCATCGGCCATGTAGGCCGCGCCGCTTTCATGACGGCAGATGACAAATTCGATCTGATCGGCGTGCTTCTTGAGCTCTTCCATCAGCCAGACGGCCGCGCCGCCCGGGATGCCAAAGACCTTGGTGACGCCTTCGGCCAGCAGGTATTGCACGAGCAATTGCGCGACAGTGCAGCTGGGAATCGTCTGGGCGCCAGGAATGACGGACACGGATTGGCCTGTTTGCATGGTGATTCGTCCCTTATTGAATCTATCGATGAAACGTGAAGAAGCCACAGTTGTAACGCCCGTGTGGGCGTTTCAAACGACGATATGAAGGGATTCAGACGTGGATACAAAGCATTCAGGCAAAGAGGTACTCGACGTGGCCATCGTTGGCGGCGGGGTTTCCGGGCTGTACAGCGGTTGGCGCCTGCTGACCGATGGCGGTTTGAAACGTGGCTCCGTGCAGCTGTTCGAACTGAGCGGCAGATTGGGTGGGCGCCTGCTGTCCGTCACGCCGCCAGACATGCCCGAGGCCCGCATCGAGCTGGGCGGCATGCGCTTCACCACCGGCCAGGAAACCGTGAAGGCGCTGGTGGATTACCTGCAGCTGCCCACGGTGGACTTCTCGGTGGGCGAGCCGGGCAACGTGGCCTACCTGCGCGGCAAGCACCTGCGCACGGCCGACCTGACCGACCCGGACAAGATCCCCTACGTGCTGACCGAGGACGAGCGCGCCAACATCAAGGACGGCTTCACCGTGCTGGCCGCGCAGCGCTTCCTGCAGAAGGTGCTGGGCGTGGACCATGTCGATCTCAAGACGGTCGATTGGGAGAAGCTGGCCCGCAGCGGCCGCTACGAAGGCACCTTGCTGCGCGACCTGGCCATGCGCTACGTGTACAACCGCTCGGTCAGCCACGAGGCCTTCCAATACGCCGAGGACACCAGCGGCTACGACAGCATCTATTTCACCTGGAACGCGGCCGATGGCTTCCCATGGAACCTGTCGGACTACGGCGCCACCATCGAGTACAAGCGCCTGGTGGAGGGCTACGAATCGCTGCCGCTGACCATCGCCAAGCGCTATGAAGAGGCCGGCGGCATCACCCACCTGCACCACCGCCTGGTGCGCTTCGACAAGACCCGCCTGCCTGATGGCAAGGAGGGCATCGAACTGCACATCGAGCACGAGGGGCATGAGCACGTGGTGCTGGCGCGCAAGCTGGTGCTGGCCATGCCGCGCCGCTCGCTGGAGCTGATCGAGCAGAGCGGCGCCGTGCTGGCGCCCGAACACCACGAGGTGCACCGCCTGATCCAGTCGGTGGTGCCGATCCCGCTGTTCAAGCTGGCCCTGTGCTACCGCACGCGCTGGTGGGAGAAGCTGGGCATCACGCAGGGCCAGTCCGTCACCGACCTGCCGATCCGCCAGTGCTATTACTGGCCGGTGGGCGACGACACCGAGGCCGGCGCCATCCTGATCTACGACGATGGCCTGGACCTGGACTACTGGGCGGGCCTGCGCGACAACCCCGTCAAGTTCCGGAACCAGGCCCATGCGCCGGCCAGCGAAGGCCT
The DNA here is from genome assembly GCA_019112875.1 of Candidatus Aquabacterium excrementipullorum. GTDB lineage: Bacteria > Pseudomonadota > Gammaproteobacteria > Burkholderiales > Burkholderiaceae_C > Aquabacterium > Aquabacterium excrementipullorum. Next base: position 35,365 of record DXIO01000041.1, on the reverse strand, counting down.
GCCCGCCGACGAATGGAACGAGCACCCCGCGCCGCAACTGATGGTGGACGAGGCGCACCGCCTGCTGCTGCAGATGCACGGCCTGGAAGACCACCCCGACCTGCGCCCCTACGCCGCGGCCTACCGCGACTGGGGCGATGATCCGTTTGGCGGCGGCGCCAACTTCTGGCCGCAGCACGTCGAAAGCTACGACGTGGGCCACCGCATCATCCACCCCGTGTCCAACGTGCCGGTCTACATCTGCGGCGAGGCCTACTCGCACGCGCAGGGCTGGGTGGAGGGCGCGCTCGCCACGGCCGAGGAAATGCTGCAGAGCCACCTGGGGCTCAAGCCGCCGCCCTACCTGCAGGCGGCCCCCGTGGATGCCTCGCCTGACTCAAGCACGAAGGTAAAGTAGGGCGGTCGCGTGCATCTCCATGCCGGTGCCCATCAGCACCAGGTACTTGGTGTCGATCTCGCTGTAGCACTTGGCGAGGTTCACCGGCACGGACGATGACACCATGTCGCCCAGCTCCTCCAGCGTGGTGATGTAGGTCGCCGGCTGGATGGCGGCGTTCCACGCGTCGTAGATCGACTTGGAACTCTGGTGCGCCACCAGGGTGATGTCCTGGCTGGTGATGCCGTTGCGCGCCAGCATGCGCGCGATGATCTTGGGCGGCACCGGCACGCCGAAGGTCTTCACGGCGGTGGCGCCGTTCTTCTCGTCGATCTTCATCAGCGGCGTGGTGAACAGCGCCAGATCGCCGTGCTTCTCGTGGAAGCGCGGTTCCATGCGCAGCGCGCGGAACCAGGAACTGTCGGTCTCGTTGTCCCAGTCGATCAGTGTGAAGCGGCTCGCGTCATCCGTGGCGCCGACCACGGCCGCCCCCGCGGCATCCGAGGCGGCCATGGCCACGGCCTCGTGGTAATCGACGTGGTGCGTCCAGTTGTTGCCGCAGGCCACCAGGGCCTTGCGGGCCGAGCCGGCCGTGATCAGATCGTTGGCGATGCGCAGGCCGTCGTGGAAGGCGGTGTAGTCGGTGTTGAGCGTCATCACGCGGCAACCCGCCGACAGGCCCAGCTGGTGGTGCACGGCGCACAGGTCGTTGGGCGCGTAGCAGCCGCTCACCGAGGCCGAGCCGATCAGCAGGTCGATGTCGGCCAGGTTCACCTTCGCGTCGGCGGCGGCGTTCTTGCAGGCGTGCGCGACGATGTCGGTGACCTGGTCACCCTGCGACAGCACGCGCCGGAACTTCAGCCCGTCGAACAACTCGCCCCCCGAGGGCGGGTGCGCCCGCAGCCAGTCGAACACCGGATCGTCGTTGCCGCGGATCTTGTCGGGGAGGCAATAACCCACACCCAGGATGGCCACTCTCGAAGCACTGCGCATCACATCCTCCCTTGTTGATGGATGATGGGCATATCGGCAGGTGGCGCAGACCACCGAAGCTGTTTTTGCAGGGGCGGTCAAAAAGGAGACGGGACATGATCTTGTGCGCGGACGTGGGGGCGACGAAAACCTTGCTGGGCCTGGCCGACGTGGATGCCGCCACAGGGCGCGTGGTCGTGAAGGCCAGCGAGCGTTACGTGGCCGCGCAGGTGCCCTCGTTCGAGGCCATGCTGACGGACTTTCTCAGCAAGCATGGGCCGTCGTTCGGGCAGCCGCTGCGCGCCGCTGGCCTGGGCGTGGCCGGCCCCGTGCGCGACCAGACCGTGCAGATGACCAACCTGCCTTGGCGCCTGGACGCCCGCGCGCTGAGCCAGCACCTGGGCGGCGTGCCCGTCACCCTGGTCAACGATTTCGAGGCGGCGGCCCATGGCATCGAGGCCTTGGGCGCAGACGAGTTGATGACCCTGCAGGACGGCGACGCCGACCCGCAAGGCAACCAGTTGGTGATCGGCGCGGGTTCGGGCCTGGGCGTGGCCTTTCGCATCTGGCAAGGCGGCGGGCATGGCGTGGTGCCCGGCGAGGGCGGCCACTACAGCTTCGCGCCCATCAACGAACAGCAGGACCTGGCCCTGCAGCGCTTGCGGCCGCTGGTGCCGCGCGTGGTGGTGGAGCACTTCGTCTCCGGCCCTGGGCTGGTCAACTTCTATCAATGCCTGGGCGACGAGCCGCCCACCAAGGTGTTCACGCCCATGGACACCGATGGCCTGACCGGCGAGGGCGTGTTCCGCAAGGCCACGCAGGAGGGCGACGCGCGCGCCCAGCAGGCGCTGGAGCAGTTCCTGCTGGCCTATGGCTCGGTGGCGGGCGACTACGCGCTGGCCACGCTGGCCCGGGGCGGCGTGTATGTCGCGGGCGGCGTGGCCCAGCGCTGCGGCGAGATGATGCGCGACGGCCGCTTCCTGCGCGGCTTCGGTCAGAAGGGCCCGTATGCGGAACTGATGGCCCGGATCCCGGTGCACCTGGTGCTGCAATCGGAGCTGGGTCTGGTGGGCGCGGCCGTGGCGGGCGCCCGGCTGCTGCAGGCCTGAGGCCGCGATGACCACTTGAAAGGACGCCCCATGAGCAAGACAAAACCCACCACCCCGGATGCCATCCCCGAGATCGCTCCGGCGCCCGAACTGCTGGAGAAGCTCTTGCGCCTCTCGGCTGGCCACGGCACGGCGGCCGACTGCACCGATGCGCTGCTGCACACGGTGAACCGCTACCTGTGGGACGGCAGCACCTTCGCCGAAGCCAGGACCGTGGGCGAGACGCTGGCGCTGCGTTCACTGGGCGAGCAGGCACAGGCGCTCACGGACGTCAGCCCCCACGAGACACCCGGCGCCCCACAGGACCAGTTGCTCGAAGAGAAGTTCCGGGTGACCGCCTCGGAGATCCGCCACCCGCGCCGCGTGCTCAGCGCCTCCAGCTTTCTGGTGAGCCTGCTGTCGCAGCCGATCTCGCCAGGCCTGAAAGACGGCGCCGAGCGCCTGATCGCGCACATGAAGGACACCTACCCGGTGGAAAGCGGTATCCACGACCAGAACGCGACCGAGTGGTGAGTCCGGCTCACCGGGCCTCGATGGCACCGGATTGGCCTGTGCCCAGAGGCACCACGGCCTGGGCTTCTATCTCGAACAGCATGCCGTCGAGCGCCAGGCGAGGCACAGGGATCAGCGTGCAGGCCGGCGTGGGGTGATCGCCCCACAGCGCCTTGAGCGATGTGCTCAGCACCGCCAGACGCTGTGGCGTGTGGTCCACCACCAGCACCGTGAGCCGCACGATGTCAGCCAGCCTTGCCTGCGCCGCGTGCAGCGCAGCCTGCAGGTTGCGCAAGGCCTGCCCGACCTGCGCCGCGAAATCGGCCGGGAGCGCGCCTTCGGCGTCTTCGCCGCCTTGGCCCGCCACGAAGACCAGGCGGGCCGGTGCGTGCGCCACCACCACATGGCTGTAGCCGTTGGGGCGCGGGTCGTACAGGCCCTGCGGGTTGATGAACGTGTGCGCGTGCGGCTGAGGGCTCGGGGCCAGGTGGTTGGCGATGGACATGGTGCGGTCGCATGGAGAGTGAAGCAGGGCTTCAATGTCGGACCTCAAGCCCGCTTGAGGTCAAGCTTCCCGCGCCGCCAACCCTGCCAGGGGCAAGGCCATGCGCGCTCGTTGAGTTCTGTGCCGGGCCCCGTTTCAGGGCAGCGCACTCACCATCTGCTGCAGCATCGTGGCCACCTCGGCGTGCGTGTCCAGGAAGTAGCGCGCCTTGGACATCGGGTCATCGCGCCCGATGCGCACCGTCAGCCAACTGGGCTGGGCACGCTCGAACACCGATTCGTCATTGACGTCATCGCCGATGAACAGCGCGGCCTGGACCCCCGTGCGGTGCACCAGCGCGGCCACGGCATCACCCTTGTCGGGCGCATGCGCGGCCACGATGTTGACCACGCACTTGCCACCGAACTGGCGCAGCGCCGGGTCCAGCTCGCCCAGGGCGTTGTCGATGGCGCGCACGGCCTGATCGCGGTCGCGGGCCAGGCGGTAGTGCAGGGTCAGCGAGTGCAGCTTGTCTTCCACGGCCACGCCAGCCGCGGTGAGTTGCTGCTGGTGCGCGGCGATGCGTTCGCGCAGCTGATTGAGTTGCTGCGTGAGCGCGGCGTAGACCTCGTGCGACAGCTGCGGGCTGTCAGGGTCCTCGGCGCCATGGTTGCCGATGATGAAGTGCGGGTCGAAGCCCAGGCGCGGCGCCACGTCGGCCACGCTGCGGCCGGTGACGATGGCCACGGGCAGGTGGCGGGCCAGCTGGTCCAGCCGCTGCGCCACGCCGATGGACACGCGCGCGTCGTCCGGCAGCGTGACGATGGGCGCGAGCGTGCCGTCGAAATCGAAGGCCAGCAAAGGGTGCAGCCGCATCACGGCGTCCAGCGCCTGCAGGCCTTGTTGAGAGAAGAGGTGTTTCACGTCGTCAGACCTCCCGACGGATTGTTATGGGTCGATGGAAAGGGTGCGTGCATTCAGCCGATGCCTGAACCGATGCCCGGCTGGTGCCGCTGAACACGGGCCTCGATGCGCTCGCGCAGGCGCCAGCGGCCCGCGTCGGTCAGCATGCGGCCGGCCCAGCGGTACACGTTGAACTCGTGCACCGTCATGCGCAGGCTGGCCATGCGTTCGCGCTGCTCGGCCTCGGGCATGGTGAGTGCGCGGTGCAGCGCGTCGGCGGTTTCCTCCACGTGGTACGGGTTCACGATCAGGGCTTCGCTCATCTCGCGCGCGGCACCGGCGAAGCGGCTGAGGATCAGCACGCCGCGCTCGTCGTCGCGCGCGGCCACGAACTCCTTGCACACCAGGTTCATGCCGTCGTGCAGGCTGGTGACCATGCAGGCGTCGGCGGCCCGGTAGAGCTCGTTGAGCGCGTCGGATTCATGGTGCTCGGCCAGCAGGTGCACGGGCAGATAGCCATCGCGGCCGAAACGCTCGTTGATGCGCTTGGTGGTGCTCTGGATGCGATCCTGGAAGGCCTTGTACTCTTCGAGCGAGCTGCGCGAGGGTGCGGCCACCTGCACGAACGAGAACTTGCCGATCCATTCGGGGTGCTTTTCCAGCAGGCGCTCCACCGCGTGCAGGCGCTCCAGGATGCCCTTGGTGTAGTCGAAGCGGTCCACGCCGATGGCGATGCGGTGGCCCTCCGGCAGGCCCAGGCGCTGGAAGACGCGCTCGCGGCATTCCTTGACCGAAGCCCATGTGGCCATGGTGGCCTCGGAAGGCCAGGCGATCGAGATGGGGTAGTTCTCGATGAAGGTCGTGTCCTCGTGGAAGGAGATGGTCGAGTGTTCGTGCTCGATGCGGGCTTCCAGATAGCGGTCCACCGTCTCGATGAAGTTCTTGCAGTGGAAACGCGTGTGGAAGCCCAGGATCGTGCTGCCCAGCATGCCTTCGAGGATCTCCTGCCGCCACGGGCAGATGCCGAAGGATTCGGGGTTCGGCCATGGGATGTGCCAGAAGGTGATGATGGTGGCGCGCGGCAGCTTCTTGCGGATCATGGCCGGCAGCAGCGCGAAGTGGTAGTCCTGCACCAGCACGACCGGATCCTCGCTGCGGGCCTCGGCCACCACGGCGTCGGCGAAGCGCTGGTTGATCTTGCGGTACTCCTGCCAGTCGGATTCGCGGAACACGGGGCGCACGTGGGCCACATGGCACAGCGGCCACAGCCCCTCGTTGGCGAAGCCGAAGTAGTAGCCCTTCTCTTCTTCTTCGGTCAGCCAGATGCGGCGCAGCGTGTAGTCGTCCTTGCCGGGGGGCACCAGCACGCGGTCGTGCTTGTCGACGCTGCCCCGGTCGCCACTGCCGCTGCCGTGCGCGATCCAGGTGCCCGAGCAGGCGCGCATCACCGGCTCCACCGCCGTGACCAGGCCGCTGGCCGGGCGCTTGACGATGGTGCCGTGGCCCGTCTCTTCGTGGATGTAGGGCTCGCGGTTGGAAACGACGATCAGCTCGTCGCCGCGCAATTGCGTGCGCAGCAGGGCGCGCAGGCGCTCGGGGTTCCAGATGGTCTCGGGGCCGAGGGATCGCCGGTACTCGTCTTCCAGATCGCGCAGGCGGCTGCGCAGGTCGGCGGCCAGCGGGGCCAGCTCGGGCGATGTCGACATCAAGGGGCTGATCAGGCCTTCGCCGCGCAGCAGCGCGCGCGCGCCCGATACCCAGCCACGCCAGCTCAATTGCGCCACCACCACCGTGATCAAGGCGATGATCACGCCCAGCCCGGAGATCAGCACGATCAGGTACTTCTGCGTGTCCTGGCTGCGGCGCTCGACGAAGCTCAGGTCGTGCAGCAGCACCAGGTTGGCCAGGTGCTCGCCGCTGTCGGACTTGACCGGGTGCATGCCCACGTGCACCGAACCGCCCTCGATGTGCATCTGCGGGTCCTTGCGGGCCGAGGTCTCGGTGGCCTGCTCGCAGCTGAAGTCGCGTGGGAAGGCGGGCGAGTGGCGCAGCAGCTTGCCATCGAGCGTGCACAGGCCGATGGCGACCAGGCGCTCATCCTGCACGGCGCGGTTGAAGAGCACCTGCAGGCGCAGGCCCAGCGGATCCTTCAGCGCCTCGGCGATGGAATCCGACATGGTGTTGGTCAGCAACTCGCCGCGCAGGTTCACATCGCGTGAGAACCAGCGCAGGGTGAGACGGTCCATCAGCGGCAGGGCCAGGTAGGACGCCACGACCAGCGTGATGACCAGCGGCACCAGGAAGCGCAGTTGAAGGCGCAGCGTGTTCATGCGCGGTGTCCTCCTTGTGGTGGGTGGGACAGTGTCCGCGCAGGCTTTGCGGGTTGCCTATACATTGGTTCAAATATACAGGGCTTCCCAAAGCCCCCATGTAACACCCTGGTTGCAAGCCTTGGGGTACAACGGATGCAAGGATCAACAAGACGAAGAACGGGAACAAGAACATGAGCAATCCCACCGACCACGCTTCCCTGGGCCTGGCCCTGATCGGCAACTGCGCCATCAGCGCGCTGGTGGACAAACAGGCCCGCGTTGTGTGGGCCTGCATGCCGCGCTTCGATGGCGACCCCGTGTTCCACGCGCTGCTCGATTCGGGCGACGGCCTCCAGCGCGAGGGCACGATGTCGGTGGAGCTCGAGGGCCTGGTGCGCACCGAGCAGCAGTACGACCCAGGCACCGCCATCCTGCGCACCCGCCTGTTCGATGCGGACGGGCAGGGCATCGAGGTGGTCGATTTCGCGCCGCGCTTCTTCCAGCGTGACCGTGCCTTCCGGCCCGCGCAGCTCGTGCGCCGCATCCGCCCGCTGGCCGGCCATCCGCGTGTGCGCCTGAGCATCAAGCCGCGTGGCGACTGGGGCGCCACCGAGCCGACCATCACGCGCGGCAGCAACCACCTGCGCTTCGTGTTCCCCGACCATGCGCTGCGCCTGAGCACCAACGCGCCGCTGACCTACGTGGTGGCCGAGACCTGGTTCTCGCTGCCCGGCCCCATCAGCATGTTCCTGGGCCCTGACGAGACCCTCGGGTCCGGCATCGAAGAGACGGCCCGTGATTTCGAGGAGCAGACCAGCCTGTACTGGCGCCACTGGACGCGCCGCCTGGCCTTGCCGCTGGAGTGGCAAGACGCCGTGATCCGCGCCGCCATCACGCTCAAGCTGTGCCAGTACGAAGAGACCGGCGCCATCGTCGCGGCCATGACCACCAGCATCCCCGAGGCGCCCAACAGCGAGCGCAACTGGGACTACCGTTACTGTTGGTTGCGAGATGCCTTCTTCGTGGTGCGCGCGCTCAACAGCCTGTCCGAGGTCGGCACGATGGAGGAGTACCTGCGCTGGCTGCACGACATCGTGCGCGGCGCGCAGGGCGGCCACGTGCAGCCGCTGTACGGCATCGGCCTGGAGCGCGAACTGACCGAAGGCCTGGTGCCGCACCTGGGCGGCTACCGTGGCATGGGCCCGGTGCGCGTGGGCAACCAGGCCTTCGAGCACTTCCAGCACGACGTCTACGGCAACATCGTGCTGGGCGCGGCGCAGGCTTTTCACGATCACCGCCTGTTCCGCCGGGCCGATGCGAGCGACTTCGCCGCGCTGGAGGCCATGGGCGAGCAGGCCTGGCGCCTGCACGACCAGCCCGATGCGGGCATGTGGGAGCTGCGCACGCGCTCGCGCGTGCACACGTCTTCTTCGCTGATGTCGTGGGCGGCGTGCGACCGGCTGGCCAAGGTGGCCGTGGTGCTGAACCTGCCCGAGCGCGCGGCGCATTGGGGCGAACGCGCCCGCATCGTGCGCGACAAGATCCTGGCCCTGGCCTGGAGCGAAGAGCGGCAGGCCTTCGTGGAAAGCTTCGGCGGCAAGGACCTGGACGCCAGCGTGCTGCTGATGGCCGAGGTGAACTTCATCGATCCTAAAGACCCGCGCTTCGTCAAGACGGTCGAGGCGCTGGAGAGCGTGCTGTGCGACGGCCCCTTCATGCGCCGCTACGAGGCCCCGGACGATTTCGGCCGACCGGAGACTTCGTTCAACGTGTGTTCGTTTTGGCGCATCGACGCGCTGGCCCGCATCGGCCGCACGCAACAGGCGCGCGAGATCTTCGAGGCGCTGCTGGCTTGCCGGAACCACGTCGGCCTGCTGTCGGAGGACATCGCCGTGGGCACAGGCGAGCTGTGGGGCAACTTCCCGCAGACCTATTCGATGGTGGGCATCATCAACGGGGCGATGCGGCTGTCCAAGCCCTGGGATCAGGCGGTGTGAGTGCTGGCGAGGGGGCCTGAACAACATCGCTTGCTCAGGCCACTGGCGGCGTGACGTGCTCGTGCTCGGGCGTCGGTGAACGCTGCTCGGGCGCGGGCGGCCGGTGCTCGGTGTCGCTGGGCGGATCGACCTCGGCGCGCAGGCGAGGCAGGTACTCGGGGTAGTCCTTCTGCATCATGGACATCAGCTCTTCGCGCACCAGGCAGCGCAGGTCCCAGCCCTTGCCCGAATCAGCCGTGCTGACCAGGCAGCGCAGCTGCATCGACTTCTCGCTGAAATCCGTCACCTGCACCAGGCACACGCGGCCATCCCACAAGGGCGAGCCTTCGCACACGCGCTGGAGCGCATCGCGGATGGGCTTGAGCGGCATGCGGTAATCCACCCACAGGAAGATGGTGCCCAGCAGCTGCGCGCTCGATCGCGTCCAGTTCTGGAAGGGGTGTTCGATCCACCATTGCAGGGGCACGACCAGGCGGCGCTCGTCCCAGATCTTCACGACCACGTAGGTGCTGGTGATCTCTTCGATGCGGCCCCATTCGCCCTCGACGATCACGACGTCGTCGAGCCGGATGGGCTGGCTGAAGGCGATCTGCAGGCCGGCGATCAGGTTGCCCAGCACGGGCCGCGCCGCCAGACCGGCCGCGATACCGGCCACGCCGGCCGAGGCCAGCAGGCTGGTGCCGATCTGGCGCACGTCGGGGATGGTCATCAGCGCGAGCGACACGCCGATCAGCACGGCCAGCGAGGCCACCATGCGCGTGACCACCTTGGTCTGCGTCTGGATGCGGCGGGCCGCGAGGTTGTCGCTGACGTTCTCGATGGGCCGCGAGAGCACCACCGCCGCGCCCGAGGCCTGGATGATGCGCACGATCAGCCAGGTGAGCGCGGCGATCAGGATGATGGTGGTGAATTGCCGCACCAGGGCGATGCGGGCCAGCTCATCCGGTGCGGCGCGCAGCACGAACTGCAGCGCCAGCAGCGGCAGCACGTAGCTGGCCGGCTTGCGCGAGGCCTGCGTGACCAGGGAGGCCGTGGGCGAGCGTGCCACGGCGCGCTTGATCACCGCTGCGCCAGCCTGAAACACCACCCACGCGATCACCATCGCGATCAATGCCGAGACGAGGGTCAGCCCCCAGGGACCGAGGGGCAGGCGGTCCAACCAGTCTGTATATGTTTTCTCCATGGATCCCAAGTATCCATAGAGCGGGAGACTGCCCGGCGTTCAGGGTTTTTGGCGCCGTGATCGCATCACGATGCCGTAAGAAGGCGTATCAAAGCCAGCCATCAAAAGCGGACAGCCACGCCCACGCCCCAGGCGAAATCCGGCGTGTCCTTGGTGGCGGCCCACGAGAAGCCGATGTCCACCTGTACGTCGTTGGTGATCAGGTAGGTGGCGCCGGTGTCCCAGGTGGCGATGTTGCCGCCGTTCTTCTTGGATGAGAGTTGCTGGCCGGCCAATTCGAAGAAGGTCTTGAAGCGGTCCGTCCAGGATTTGCCGACGGTGATGGCCGCGATGCCGCCGACAAAGCGGTCGCCATCCTCGTTCTTGTCGACGAAGACGCCGGGCATCACGCCGACGGACCAGTCGTTGGGCAAGTCCCACTCGGCCACGGCACGCAGCGAGGGGCGCACGCCGTCGCCGCGGAAGGCGCGCGAGCCAGTTTCGAGGTCGGCGTGCAGCAGCCAGGCCATCGAAGGCCGGCCGGTGGCCTCGTCGCCGTCCATGGTGTGCCACTTGATGCCGATGGCCGTGTCGGCATAGCCGCGCTCGCGCGTGGTGATGCCGGTGGTGGTGTCCTCGCTGCGCAGGCGGCTGATGCCGTCGGTCTCGACGCGGAACTCCATGGTGTCGTTCAGGCCGAAGCGCAGCAGCGTGGGCGTGGTGGTCAGGCGTTCCTTGACGCCGTCGGCCTTGTTGCGCTCGCTGGAGAAGCCTGTCTCCAACTGGAAGCGGCCCTTGCCGACCACGTCGCTGGATTCGACGAAATCGGGCCGGTCGGTGCTGATGGGCTCTTCGGCCCGAACGGTGTGCACGAGGCACAAGGCCAGCACAGGGGTGACCGCGAGAACGCGGGGCAGGGCGAGGGGACGGCGTGAGCGCATGGGGACCTCCTGTGCAGCAGCCGGCCGTGGATGGGTGCTCTGCAGGGCGTTGGCCGGGCGTGGCTGACTGTACTTCAGGGGCACCGGGCTGCCCAGGGGGTGTGCCGTGGATGAGACGCTGCGCCGGTTCAGGAGGCTCAGCCCTGCTCGGGCGGCACCAGGTTGTCGCGCAGGCGGCGCAGCAGGCTGGAGAGTTGGTCGAGTTCGTCTGCGCTCAGGCCCTTGACCATGGTCTGGCCCAGTTTCTGGCGCTGGCGGTGCAGCACACGCTGCAGGGCGGTGCCTTCGGCCGTGGGCGTGAGCCGCTGCTGGCGGCGGTCCGCCGGATCGGGCTCGCGCAGCAGCAGGCCGCGATCGACCAGCAACTGCACCAGCCGCGTCACTTGGGCCTTGTCGCGGCCGCTGTGAAGGGCCAGGTCACTGGCGGTGGAGCCCGGGCGGCGCGTGAAGAACATCAGCACCTTGGCTTCCATCGGGGCCAGGCCCTCGCCCTCCTGCTGCACGGCCTGGCGCAGCCGGGATTTGAACAGGTGGGTGAGGTCGGCCAGTTGGTCGACCACCTCGTCTCTGGCGGGGGGCGGCGGCATGGTGGGCATCGTGTGAGGAGAGCGGGCACAAGACCATATGGTTGACATAGTCAACCAATCAGGCCTACGATAGGTTGACATTATCAACAAATAACACCGTGTCAACATGACTGACCAGATATCACCCTCCGAGCTCACGGTGCAGCGTGTGCGTCACCCCGTCAAGCTTCGCCTGCTGCAGGTGCTGCGCACGCGGCAGCTCAGCCCGAACCAGTTGCTCGTCACCCTGGGCGGCGAGCCGCTGTCCGACTTCGTCACCGCCTCGTTCGACAACCACGTCAAGCTGATGTGGGGCCCCGATGGCCTGTCCGCGCCCGAGTTGCCGCCGCTGGGGCCGGACGGTCCGCAATGGGCACCAGGCGCTGCCCGCCCGCTGATGCGTGACTACACGCCGCGCCGTTTCGACGCCCAGGCGCTGGAGCTGGACATCGAGTTCGCGCTGCACGGCGACGGCCCCGCCGCCAACTGGGCGCGCCAGGCCCGGCCCGGGCAGACGCTGGCGGTGGGCGGTCCCAAGGGCAGCTTCGTGGTGCCGATGGGCTTCGACTGGCACCTGCTGGTGGGTGACGACTCGGCGTTGCCCGCCATCGCACGGCGCCTGGAAGAATTGCCAGAGGGCAAGCGCGTCACCGTGGTGCTGGCGCTTCATGAAGCCGATCGCCGCGCGCTGAGCACGCGGGCCGACCTGAACCTGGTCTGGGTGGACGAGCCCGCGCAATTGCCGGCCACCGTGCAAGCGCTGCAACTGCCGCCGGGCATCGGCCACGCGTGGGCCGGTGGCGAGGCCAGCGCCATCGCCGACGTGCGCCGCGTGCTGGTGGGCCACCATGGCCTGCCCAAGGAGCGGGTGCGCGCCTCGGCCTACTGGAAACGCGGCCAGGCCGATCACCACGAGTCGCTGGAGGGCTGAGGCAAGGCTCTGCATGTGCCAACAGTGTGAGATTCTCTCTGGGGATCCCTCCTTTGGGTGTCAGCCTGAACGCCCGCGACTTCTAGAATCTCGCCAAATTCAATCAATGCAGGGATCGACGATGGCCTTGCCATGCGGGGCAATGGCGTCGTCATGGATGTCGTGTTTGTGGGCAACCTGGTGCCATTGGCATTCATGGGCCATGCATGCCGCGGTGATCTTGCCTGCAGCAACCGCGAAGGCGATTTCAGAAATGTCATTTCAAGCGCATCCCAGGTCTTGGTCGATGTTGGCCAGGGTGTTGATGGCCTTGAGCGTGAGCGGGGCAGGCATGTCCCTCGCACGTGCGGATATCGACGATGCTGCGGCTCGCGCCCAATACCTTGGCAGGTACGAGGTGTCCACGGGACTGCGGGCTATCCAGCGGGCACTGTACTGGACAGGCTTCTCCGGCGACGAGTCTTTCGAGAAGGTGGAGGAGGCGTGCTGGGATGCGGCGCGCATGGTTAAAACGGACGAGCAGGATCTGCGGGACGACGCCTGCCTGACCGCTGCGGCGCGTGCTGCTTCTCCGAAGATCGCCTACCACCGGACGCGAATGCTGCCGGGACCAGGGCCGAGCGCCGGCATTGGCATCTCGTTCAAGGCCGACCCTGAACTCGGTGCGGTGGTTTCGGATGTGTATCCGGACACACCAGCCTCAGAGGGGGGGATTCGCATCGGCGATCTCATTGTCTCTGCACAGGGGCGGCAGCTTCGAGGCCTGTCGCTCGATGAGGTGGGATCTTTGGTGAGAGGCCAGGCCGGGACGGACGTGTCCCTGGAGGTTCGCGGTGATGGCATGCCGAACGCGCGAACCGTTCGCCTCGTGAGACGGGCCTTTCAGGCGAAGCTGGCCTACGCGCAGCAATTGCCCGACGCGTTCTACATCCAGCTCAAGCAAGCCGGCGTTTCCATGAGCAATGCCTATGCCGCGCGGGAGCAGATCGAGATGCTGGTCAGGCCCAATCTACGTGCTGGCTACGATCCAGCCCTGGTGGTGCTGGACTTGCGGGGCAACACAGGTGGCCTGGTTGATGCATTGCTCTCCGTGGCGACGCTGTTTGTGCCGATAGAGTACGTGCGCATGTATTCCGTTACTGGTGCTTCCACCAGCCGTCTGGAACCTAGATCGGATGCCGATGCCGACGTCGCGCGCTGGCTGCGAGCGCGTGATTTGCTGGTGCTCATTGACCGGCAGACCGGCAGTGGTACGGAATGGTTGGCTGAAACGCTGAAGCGCCAAACCGGCGCGGTGATCGCTGGCGAGCCTTCCTCTGGCGGGTTGATGGTGAGGGTGGCCCACCAAGTCACGGACAACAGCCGCATCGAATCGGACGAAGGCTACCTGCTGTCGAGTGGCGGAGGCATCGTGCCCGGCACAGGTGTGACGCCTGACGTTCTTCTAACACCGGAACAACTGTCCGACAAACCAACGGGCCGGGCGCCGGCATGGCTGCGCGGCTGGACGTCCCTGCAGTGGCGTGCGGCATTGGCTCTGCGTGATCAGCGCTATGCCGCACACCTGCGCAACTGGTCAGGTGAGGGCGTCAAGGCGCCGCAGCGCATCTCGTGCATCGGTGGGGTGCGCATGACCTTACCCCCAGAATTCGGCGCTCGTGCGGCGCTGAAGCAGGTGATAGCACTGCAAGTCGGTGGCCAGAGATGGCTGATGAGCGCCGAGTCGATCGGCAACCCCGATCACGGGCCGATACCTGATGGCCTGTCGTTGCTGGGGGCGCCCATCGGTCCTGCCCAGGCCCAGGTCTACGCAAGTGACCGTAAGCATGGTGCCTACTGGCGCCATCGTGGGATCGATTACAAGGTCGAGATCAATCCTTGGGCGGGCGATGAGCCGTCCCGTTCCGATCTGTTGTCTGCCTATGCATCTTTGCTGCTCAGGATACGGGCTCAGGAGGACAGAGATAACTTGTCCTCAGAGCCGGGCTCCTGTCTGGGCGACTACTTCCTGCCACTGCCGCAACCCGTGAGCGCCTTGTCCTGGAGCGCGACATTGTCCCACCAGGAAGGTGCTCATGACGTCGTGATGTTCATCAACGGACATTACGACAGCGATGGCGGGGGACAGGAGGGAGCGATGCAAAGTCGATGGGTGATCGATCGACAAGATCGGTGTGGATGGCGTCCAGTCGCGGCGGTCAGCCGCGCCGCTGATGTCGATTGGATGGTCGCCACGCGTGAAGCGTCATATGGCAGCGGCGACCGGCTTTGTGCCTCTGTCTATGCCAGCACGATCAGCCCCGTCTATCCCCGGCGGGGCTGGTTGCTCCAGGCCGGTCTGCAGGTGCGTGGTGATCAAGGGGATCTGAACAGCGCGTTTCCCTCGTGGCTGGATCGCTGGCGGAGGTCTCTGGACACGGTGTCCGTATCGCCAATGAATGCAGGGCTTGCCGCGCGGTCGGTGGTTGCGGGTGAAAACCAATGAACGGATGTGCCGGGGGCTTAGTTTTTCGCCGCTGACCGTGCTTTGGCGTGAAATTTGCCTGTCCTCTAAAACAGGCATCAATGGATGCCGTTGGAGTTGCCATGACCGCGTCCTTGAACCTTGCCGCCGCCAACCGATTGATCGACGCCGCCCTGGCGCATGGCCGGGCCGGCCGCATGGCGCCGTTGTGCGTCGCGGTGCTCGATGCCGGCGGCCACGTGATCGCCCTGCAGCGCGAAGATGGCGCCAGCATCCTGCGGCCGCAGATCGCCACGGCCAAGGCGCGTGGCTCGCTGGGGCTGGGTTTTGGTGGGCGTGAACTGGCGCGGCGTGCGGCCGCCAATCCGGCCTTCATCGGGGCGCTGGCCTCGCTGGCCGGCGGCGACATGCTGCCCGTGCCGGGTGGCGTGCTGGTGCGCACGGCCGAGGGCGCCTTGATCGGCGCGGTCGGCATCAGCGGCGATCTGTCCGACAAGGACGAGGCCTGCGCCATCGCGGGCATCGTGTCCGTGGGGCTGGTGGCCGATGTGGGTGTGCAGGAACTGCACACCGAGGCACCGCCTGCCGCCTGAGTGCACCTCAGGCAGGCCAGGCAACGCTCAATCGCTCAAGCCGCAGCAGCGGGCACCGTCGGGTTCTGCAAGGCGCCGCCCTGCATGGCGCCACGGTGCTGCGCATACAGGCGCCGCACCCAGGCCAGGGCAGGGCGGTCGGCCCAGGGCGCGGTGGCACCGGCCATGGTCTCGCGGAAGATGGGCTCGCCGTACACCGGGTGCTCGGCCGGGCAGGCCAGCGGCGCCAGCAGCGCGGCGGCGGTCAGGTCGGCCGTGGTCAGCTTCCCGCCGACCAGGTAGGGCCGGCCATCCGCGATGCGCGCGTCCAGCCAGTCCACCACCTCGGTGATGCGGCGCTGCGCGCGGGCCGCGCCCGATGCGGTGATGTTGAGCTTGCGGCGGAAGGCCCAGCGGATCGCCGGGTAGGCCCGGCGGATGAAGGCGGCCTGGCGCGGCGTGGCGTGGTCGGTCCACAGGCGCTTGATGTGATCGTCGCCGGTGCCGAAGCTGTGCGCGTACAAAAAGCGCGCCACGTCTTTGCCGATGGCATCGAAGCGCTTGGCCACGTCCTCGATCTCGGGCAGCAGGGCGTTGGGCATCAGTGCCATCGGGGCGCGGTGCTCATGCAGCCAGCGCAGGATGCGCGTGCTGTCCTGGATGCTGCCCAGCGGCGTCTTCAGCACGGGCAGCGTGGTCTGGCCGCGGCCGCCCATGCTCAGCGCGGGCACGATGTGGAACACGGGGGTGAGGCAGATCTCACGGTAGCTCACGTTGGCGAGGTCCAGCGTCCAGCGGATCTTCTCGCTGTAGTGCGACATCGCGAAGGTGTAGAGCGTGTAGGGCGCGCTGTGGGCTTTGGGCGTCATGCCTGCACCGCCTTTCGCACGCGGTAGCCCAGGCGCGGGAAGTGCACGTGCACGCGACCGGCGCGTTCGGTGTCCAGCGCCACGGTGATGCGTTGCGCGTCCAGGCGCGCCAGGGTGCCCGTCACGGTGGTGCCGTGGCCCAGCAGTTCGGGCGTGATGCTGACGGCATCCCCCAGCGTCAGGCCCGAGGGATCGCGTTGATCGCTCACCGGATCAGGCAGCGCGGCGGGCGTGGCGGCGGCTGCAAGCGCGATGGCCTCGTCGGCGCTCAGGTCCTCGCGCTCGCCATGGCCGAAAGCGCGCAGGCGCTCCATCCAGGCCTGCGTGGCCGGGAAGCGGCTGAAATCGAAGCGGCCATTGCGCGCGAACCACAGCGTGCTGTAGAGCGTGAAATCGCCGCTGCCGGGCTGCGTGCCGTTGACGAAGCTGGCGCCACCGGCCAGGCCCTGTTCGACCCACGCCACCTGCGTGGCCAGTTCTTGCGCGGCCAGCGGCACGGAGGCCTTCAGGGCGGCACGGTCCAGCGGGGCGCCGCGCAGGGCGGCCCGGTCGGCCAGGAAGGCATCGTCGAAGTGGTCCACGGCCACCCCGAAGGTGTAGGCCACGGCCTTGCCGAACAGGTTCACGTCCACCCAGTGCTCGACCACGTCGTTCCAGCTGGCCGGGGCGGTGGTGGCGGCCGGTGTGGGTGCCAGGCGCTCCAGTTCCTGCGCGATCAGGCGCGTGTCGCAATACAGGTCGGCGCCCAGTTGCAGCACGGGCACCTTGCGGTAGCCGCCCGTCAGCGCGACCAGGTCGGGCTTGGGCGCGATGCGCGGCACGATGACCGAGCGCCAGCGCAGGCCCTTGTAGCCCAGCAGGGTGCGGATCTTCTCCGCGTAGGGCGATTCGTTGTAGTGGTGGAGGATCGGGGTGCTCACGGTGGCGGCGTCCGGTGCGGGTTGAAGGTGTCGGCGGCCATTGTGGTCAGCCGGCCCGGTGCCTAGAATTGTCATTTTGGACATCTTTGAGGCTTATATGGACAAAACGGCCTCGGCCCTCAAGCCGGCGCGCACCGTGCACCGGGTGGGCGTGGTGATGTGCCGCCAGCACAGCCTGGGCAGTCTGGGCCTGGTGATGGACACCTTCCGTATGGGCAACCAGGTGCCTGGCGCCGACCGCTTCGAGCTGTGGCGCCTGAGCGCCGATGGCCGCCCCGTGGACCACCCGGATGGCCAGCTCGCCATCGATGGCGGGCTGGACCTGATGGCCAGGATGGACGCCGTGCTGATCCCCTCGCTGTGGACCGAGGGCGAGCAGGCCGTGGCCGAGAACGCCGTGCTGGTCGAGGCCTTGCGCGTGTTGTCGCCGAATGTGCTGGTCGCCACGCTGTGCACGGGCGCCTACCTGCTGGCGGCCAGTGGCCGGCTGGACCACCGCCCCGCCACCTTGCACTGGATGCTGGCCGATGCCTTCAGCCAAAAGTACCCGCTGGTGCAGGTGCGGGCCGGCGAAAACATCACCGACGATGGCGACGTGGTGTGCTCCGGCGGCTCGCTCGCGGCCATGGACGGTTGCCTGCAGGTGGTGCGCCGCCTGGCCGGGCGCGACACCGCCCGCCGCGTGGCGCAGATGATGGTGGTCGACGAGCAGCGCGGCCCGCAGACCCGCTACATGCCGGCCTACGGCTGGCGCCGCCATGGCGACCGTGAGATGCGCCGCATCGAGGCCAGCCTGGTGGCGCGCCACGCCGAGCCGCTCACCCTCGACGAGCTGGCCGCCCTGGCCCATGTCAGCGTGCGCACCCTGCAGCGGCGTTTCCTGGCGGCCACGGGCATGACGCCCATCCAGTACCAGCAAGCCGTGCGCATCGAGCGCGCCAAGGACCTGCTCGAATCCGAGCACCTGCCCGTGCCCGACGTGGCCGCGCGCGTCGGCTACCAGGACCGTGTGGCCTTCGGGCGCGTCTTCAAGAAAGCCACGGGCATGACGCCGGCGGCCTGGCGCCAGCAGCGCGCGCCCATGGTGGGGTGACGTCTTATTGCGTTGTGTGAAAAGTTGGGGCAAACCAGAGAAAAAGGCCTAAAGCGCCGTTCTTTTTCGTCGATAGGCCGGCAGAGAGGTGTGCTTATGAAACCAGTTTCCACCATCGCCCTGTCGGGCATGCAGGCCGCTCGGGTTCAGCTGGACGTGGCCTCGCACAACATCGCCAACGTCCAGACGCCCGGGTTCCGCCGGCAGACCGTCACGCAGCAGGCCCAGCCGGAAGGCGGGGTCACGGCCACGGTCAGCCTGGTCAACACGCCGGGGCCGGATTTCGCCGGCGACGTGGTCGACCAGTTGGGCGCGGGCTATGCCTTCGTGGCCAACCTGAAGACCATCGAGACCGACCAGCAGATGACCGGCACCTTGCTGGACATCACCGCCTGACAGTGCCCTGACATCGGCCTGCGGCGACGCGCGCCAGGCGGGCGCGCTACAGTTCGGCCCAGCATGAGCCGACGCTGGATCGCCCACCTGGACATGGACGCCTTCTACGCGTCCGTCGAATTGCTGCGCTACCCGCAGCTCAAGGGCCAGCCCGTGGTCATCGGCGGTGGGCGTCGGCACCAGCCCGAACCCCAGCCCGACGGCTCCCTGAGCTTCTCGACGCTGCGCCATTACGCAGGCCGCGGCGTGGTCACCACGGCCACCTACGCGGCGCGCGCCTTCGGCGTGCACTCGGCGATGGGGCTGATGAAGGCCGCCGCGCTCGCGCCCGACGCCATCCTGCTGCCCACCGATTTCGACGAGTACCGCCGCTATTCGCGCCTGTTCAAGGCCGCCGTCACCGAGATCGCGCCGGTGATGGAAGACCGGGGCATCGACGAGATCTACCTCGATCTCACCGACATCCCCGGCGCACAGGACACGACGGACGAGGATCCCCTGGCCGGCATCCGCGCCCTGGGCCAACGCCTGAAGGACGCCGTGTACCAGGCCACGGGCCTGAGCTGCTCGGTCGGCATCACGCCCAACAAGCTGCTGTCCAAACTGTGTTCCGATCTGGACAAGCCTGACGGGTTGACCTTGCTGGAGATGGCTGGCATCCCCGAGCGCATCTGGCCGCTGCCGGCCAAGCGCATCAACGGCATCGGCCCCAAGGCCAGCGCCAAGCTCGAAAGCCTGGGCGTGAACACCATCGGGGAGTTGGCCGCGGCCACGCCCGAATGGCTGGTGCAGAACTTCGGCGCCAATTACGGCCAGTGGCTGCACGAGGCGGCGCATGGGCGTGACGATCGGCCCGTCGTGACCTACCGCGAGCCCAAGTCGCTCAGCCGCGAGACCACCTTCGAGCGCGATCTGCATCCCCGGCAGGACCGCGATGCGCTGGGCGCCATCTTCACGCGCCTGTGCGAGCACGTGGCCAGCGACCTGGCGCGCAAGGGCTTCGAGGGGCGCAGCGTGGGCGTCAAACTGCGCTACGACGATTTCAAGATCGTGACCCGCGTGGTGACCTTGCCCGCGCACACGCAGGATGCGGCCACCATCCGCCAGTGGGCCGGGCGCTGCCTCAAGACCGTGCCGCTGGATCAGCGCCTGCGCCTGATCGGCGTGAAGGTGGAGAACCTGCGGCGGCCTGGCAGCGAGCCGGTGGTGGCCGAAGAGCCGCAGGCCGCATGGCGCGTGGGCGAGTCGTTGCCGCTGTTCTGAGCCTTGTCAGGTCTGGGCGGGCGCAGTGGCCTCCAACGCCGGCGCCGCCAGCCGCCGGCTGTGATCGCGCAGGTCCGCCGGCCAATGCTCGGTCAACTCGGTGAAGCGCTCGCGCTGCCCGGCGTACAGGGCCCGGGCAGCGTCCTCGTAGCCTGGCAGATCGCCGGCCATCGCCATCATGAAGCGGTCGGCGCTGGCCTGGGCCTGGCGGATGCGCTCCCTGGCACCGGAAGCGTTGCGCGCGCTGTCCACCAGCTTGCGCAAGGTCACCGAGGCGCCGCCGGGCTGGGCCGACAG
Source organism: Candidatus Aquabacterium excrementipullorum (assembly GCA_019112875.1). Classification (GTDB taxonomy): domain Bacteria; phylum Pseudomonadota; class Gammaproteobacteria; order Burkholderiales; family Burkholderiaceae_C; genus Aquabacterium; species Aquabacterium excrementipullorum. The sequence goes on along the minus strand of DXIO01000041.1, from coordinate 15,246 downwards.
CCAGTCCCAGTGGCGGGGCAGCAGCGTCACCTCGCGGGCGACCACGCCCAGCTTGGGGCGGCCGGGGCTGCGGGCCTGGGCGTCGGCGGTGTCGACTTCCGCAGGTGCCGTTGCGGGCGCCAGGCGCGCGGCGATGTCCTCGCGGCTGCCGCGCAGGTCCAGGTCCACCAGGCGCCCCGTCTGGTCGTCGAAGGTCAGCACGCTGGCGTTCGGATCGGTCTGCAGCGATGCCTGTACCGCGAGGGCCACGTCCAGCGGTGCGCCCCGGCTGAGCAGGCGCGTGCCCGCGAAGGCGGTCCACTGCGCTGGCGTTGACGGGGTGATGATCGTGTCGATGGCGGCGTTCATGGTGGGCTCCGGGCACCTGTTGGGCGGTGCGCATCTGGCGTGTTGCTGAAAACGTGCCGCTAATTTACCCGGGTAAAAATGGTTCGTCAATATCACCCGGGTAAAATTGTGTGCTCAAGAGAAGCCGCCGTCGCCCGATATCCACGGTGACTTTTCTTTCTGGAAACACTCTTTGTCCACGTCCCTGGGGTCCGCCTCGTCGCTGCCCGCCCTGGAGTCCCAAGCGCCCCAAAGCGACGAACAGCTGGCCCGGCGCTGCGTGCTCGACACGGCGGCCCGCAGTGCCACGGGCACCTTTGTCTACCCTGCCATCTGGTTCACGCTGTCGCTGGCCACCGCCGCGCACGAGCGTTGGCCCCTGTTCGTCTGGCTGAACGTGCTGGGCCTGGGGCTGCTGGCGCTGGTGCGCATGGGGCTGAACCGTCGCCTGGAACGCCTGTTGGCGGTGCGCCTGCGCGCCACCTCGCTGGGTTTCACGCTGCTCACGCTGCTGATGGCGTTCTACTGGGGGCTGCTCACGGCCTTGTGCATGGTGCGTGCGCCCGACGAGACGCTGTCCTGGGTGATGCTGGCCGCCACGGTCGGCTTTTGCGCTGGCGGCAACACCATGGTGGGCATCCATCCGGCGCTGCGCCTGAGCTACCCCGGCCTGATGATCGCGCCTGTGTTCCTCGTCGAGCTGTTCAAGCCCACGGCCTCGCACCTGATGATGGCCGCGCTGGAATGCGCCTTCGGTGTCTACCTGGTGCGTTCATCGCGTGTGGTGCATGACGACTATTGGCGCATGCTGCAGACGCAGCGCCTGTCCGACGAACGCGCGCGCAGCCTGGAGCTCGCCAGCCTGACCGACGGCCTCACGCAGATCCCCAACCGCCCGCACTTCGACCGCCAGTTCCAGTACGAATGGGAGCGGCAGTGCCGGCACGGCGCGCCGGTGTCCGTGATGCTGGTCGATCTGGACCATTTCAAGTCCATCAACGACACCTATGGGCACCCGTTCGGCGATGCCTGCCTGCAGGCCGTCAGCCGCGCGCTCAGCGAAAGCATGGGCCGCTCCACCGATTTCGTCGCCCGTTATGGCGGCGAGGAGTTCGCGGTGCTGCTGGCCGAGACCGACGGCGAGGGCGCGCGCATCGTGGCAGAACGGCTGCTGGAGCAGGTGCGCGAGATCAGCCTGTCCTACCAAGGCGCGCCGGTGCGCATCACCTGCAGCATCGGCGTGGCCTCGACCGTGCCGCATGGCAGCGAGCTGCCCGCCGCGCTGATCAAGCGGGCCGACGAGGCCCTCTACCGCGCCAAGCACCACGGACGCAACCGGGCCGAGATGGCCGTCTGAGCCCTTGCCTGGCGGCGTGGTTCAGTGCGCCACCTCCAGCACGATCTTGCCGATGTGGTCGCCATCCTCCATCAGCTGGTGCGCCTGCGCGGCCTGCGCCAGCGGGAAGGTGGCGTGGATCAGCGGCAGGCAGCGTCCGGCATGGAGCGCGGGCCACACCAGGCTCTGAAGCTCGCGGGCCACGGCGGCCTTCTCATCACGTGTGCGGCCCCGCATGGTCGAACCGGTGATGGTCAGGCGGCGGCTGGCCAAGGTCACCAGATCCAACTGCTCCGCACGCGCGCCGCCCAGGAAGCCGATGACGAGCAGGCGCCCATCCACGGCCAGCGTCGCGATGTTGCGCTGGAAGTAGGCCGCGCCCATGATGTCCAGGATCGCATCGACGCCACGCCCACCCGTGGCGGCCATCACTTCGCGGTTGAAATCCTGCTCGCGGTGGTTGATCGGTTCGCCGCCCAGCTGGCGCACGGCCTCGCACTTGTCCGCACTGCCGGCCGTGGCGAAGGCGCGCACACCGAACTCGCGCGCCAGCATCAGCGCGGTGGTGCCGATGCCGCTGGTGCCGCCGTGGATCAGCACCGAATCACCCGCCTTCACGCGGCCCATCATGAACACATTGGCCCACACGGTGAAAAAGGTCTCGGGCAGGGCCGCGGCCTGCACCGCGCTCAGGCCCGTGGGCCAGGGCAGGGTCTGCGTGGCCGGCACGGTGCAGTACTGCGCGTAGCCGCCGCCGTTGACCAGCGCGCACACCTTGTCGCCCGGCACGAAGCCCTGCGCGCCCGGACCCACGCGCACCACCTCGCCGGCCACTTCCAGCCCGGGCGTGGGGTTGGCGCCGGGCGGCGGCGGGTACTTGCCCTGGCGCTGCAGCACATCGGGCCGGTTGATGCCGGCGGCCTCGACACGGATCAGCAGTTCGCCCTCGGTGGGCTGGGGCAGTGGCACGGTGCGGGCCTGCAGCACCTCGGGCGCGCCGGGTGCGGTGATGGTGATCTCCTGCATCGATTCGGGCAGGGCGGGTTCCTGGATGGGCATGACAGGTCAGTGTGAAGCGGGGACATCGAAGCCCACACAGTACACCGATGGTGCATGGCCTGGCTGGGCGCACGGCGATGTCCATGTCATCGAAACCTTCCGGGGGCGACCGGCGCGAGCTCGACCATGCGAAGGCTTGTGTACGATGTCCACAATAAGCGGACCTTGCTCCCTGGTGCCTACCAGCAAAGCCCATCCCGGAGTCACGATGACAAGCAGCACCGAGACACTGCCCAAGCGCAGCACCTACCGCCATGGCGACCTGCGCCAGGCCCTGCTGGACGCCGGCATCGAGCTGGCCCGCGCAGGCGGCCCCGAGGCCGTGGTGCTGCGCGAGGCCACGCGCCGCGCCGGTGTGGTGCCCAATGCCGCCTACCGCCACTTCGCCAGCCGCGAGGATCTGCTGCAGGCCGTGCGCTCCGCCGCGCTCTCGGCCCTGGCCCGCGCGATGGAGGCCGAACTGAAGGCACCCAGCGGCAAGGCCAAGCGCGCCGCGCCGGAGGCCGCGCGCCATGCCTTGCGCGCCGTGGGCACCGGCTACATGCGTTTCGCGCTGGCCGAGCGCGGGCTGTTCCGCACGGCCTTCTCGGTGCCGGGTGATCCTGGCGTGGCGGCCGATCCCGCCAAGGCGGGCGACACCGGGCTCAATCCCTTCGAGCTATTGGGTGCCGCGCTGGACCAGATGGTGGCCGCCGGCCTGCTGCCCGCCCGCAAGCGGCCCGATGCTGCCTACCTGGCCTGGTCGGCGGTGCATGGGCTGGCGCTGCTGGTGATCGATGGCCCGCTGCGCGAGATGGGCGCTGCGCAGACCCGCACGCTGGGCCAGCGCCTGCTGGACATGGTGGAGCAAGGCCTGGCCTGAGGCCCGCGCGAGGATCAATCCGGCATCGGCGCAGGTACGATCACCATCCATGTCACGCCGAAGCGGTCCTTGACCACGCCGAAGCTGGGCGAAAAGAAAGTGCGGCCCAGCGGCATGCTCACCTGCCCGCCACCGGCCAGGGCATCGAAGCGCTGGCGTGCCTCGGCCTCGGTGGCCACGCTCAGGGTCAGCGAGATGCCCTGGAAGCCCAGGGAGCCAGTGCAGTCGCCATCGGTCGCCATGAGTTCGCTGTCGCCGATGCGGATGCTCGAATGCATCACCTTGTCCGGCGTGACGGCGGGCATGCTGCCTTCGGGCGGCTGCTCGGGGCTGTCCTTGAAGCGCATCAGCACGGTGATCTCGCCGCCGAGCTGGTCGCGGTAGAAGTGCAGGGCCTCTTCGCAGCGGCCATTGAAGGAGAGGTAGGGCTGGATGTGCATGGGGTGGTCCTCTTGGTTTGAAGGGGGCGGTGCCACGCTATCATGATTTGTGGACGGTGTACACATGAGTTGATGAACAGCGCGCTCATGGCCCCTGGGGGACGTGTCGCGCCCATGCCGCAGCCTGGTGACAAAAAGCCTTGTCATGTAACGCCAGCAGGGCGCCTGACGCCCGCGCTGCAACGAACTCAGCAAGTCGTTACACCCCGGCCCTGCCGGATCGATGGGCGTCGATAGCATCGCGCCCTTGCCGCAGGTCGCCTCGGCAAACCAACCCCACATCAACACAGGAACCCCTCATGAGCAAGCTCTCGCGCTTCGCGGGCATCGCCCTGGCCTGCACGGCCGCCACCCTCGCCTCGTTCACCAGCACCGCCGCCATCGCCGCGCAGAAGGTCTGCGTGTTCGACATCCTCGGCACCTCGGGCGATGCCTACAACCTGGCCAAGGACTACACCGTGGCCATGAACAAGCAGGGTGTGTCGCTGGAGCTCAAGGCCTACAGCAACGAAGCCGTCGCGGTGGACGAGTTCCGCGCCGGCCAGTGCGATGCATTGCTGGCCACGGCCTTCCGCACGCGCCAGTTCAACGGCGTGGCCGGGGCCATCGACACGCTCGGCGCCACCACCATCGTCAAGGGCGGCAAGATCGACATGGCCGCCAGCTACGACGTGGTGCGCAAGGTGGTGCAGACCTACGCCGCACCGCAGGGCGCCAAGTTCATGAACGAGGGCCACTACGAGATCGGCGGCATCTTCCCCTTCGGCGCGGCCTACCCCGTGGTCAGCGACCGTGGCATCAACACCGTCGAGGCCCTGGCCGGCAAGAAGATCGCCGCCTTCGATTACGACAAGGCCCAGGCGCTGATGATCCAGCGCGTCGGCGCCCAGCCCATCTCGGCCGACATCACCAACTTCGCGACCAAGTTCAACAACGGCAGCGTCGACATGATCGCGGCGCCCTCGCTGGCCTACAAGCCGCTGGAGCTGAGCAAGGGCATCGGCACCAAGGGCGGCATCGCGCGCTTCCCGCTGATGATCCTGACCTACCAGCTGGTGCTCAACAAGCCCAAGTTCCCGGCCGGCTTCGGCGAAAAGTCCCGTGGCTACTGGGTGGGCGAGTTCGACCGCGCCATGGGCATGATCAAGAACGCCGATGCCGGCATCCCCGCCGCCACCTGGGTGGAGCTGGCGCCCGAGAACGCCAACAAGTACAACCTGATGCTGCGCGAGTCGCGCATCGAGATCGCCAACAAGGGCATCTACGACAAGCAGGGCCTGCGCGTGATCAAGCGGGTGCGCTGCACGGTGAACCCGTCGGACGCCGAATGCTCCACGCCGTCCGAAGAAGGCTGAGCCCGCGTCATCCGGGGGCAGGTGTGAGGCTTCGTGCAGAAAACGGCTGGGCGGCGGATACTCCGGTGCCATGAACGAACGCACACCCCTGTCTCCGCCACGACGTCGCCTGGGCCTGTGGGCCGCGGGCACGGCCATGGGCCTGATGCTCGGTGGTTGCGCCCGCGATGCCGCGCAGCCTGCCAATCACGCCACCGGCCCGGCCAGTCCGCCCGATGCGGACCCCTGGCACCAGCGCCTGTGGGCACTGGAGCGCAACAGCGGTGGCCGCCTGGGCGTGGCCGTGCTCGATCTGCACACGGGGTCGCGCCTGGGCTACCGCGCCGACGAGCGCTTCCCGATGTGCAGCACCTTCAAGCTGCCCCTGGCCGCGCTGCTGCTGCAGCGCGTCGACCAGGGCCAGGAGCGCCTGGACCGCGTGCTGCGGATCGACCCGGGCGCCCTGGTGGCGTACTCGCCGGTCACCGAGCGGCACACGGGCGACGCCGGCATCACCGTGGCCGCACTGGCGCGTGCCATCGTCACCGTGAGCGACAACACCGCCGCCAACGTGCTGTTGCGTGAACTGGGTGGCCCACCGGCTTTCACCGCCTTCGAACGTTCGTTGGGCGACGCCACCACGCGCCTGGACCGATACGAGCCCGAGCTCAACACCAGCGTGCCGCCCGTCGACGAGCGCGACACCACCACGCCGGCCGCCATGCTGGCCGGACTGCAGAAGATGGTGCTGGGCGACACCCTGACGCCCGCCTCGCGCGATCTGCTGGTGCGATGGATGCGCGAGAGCAGCACCGGCCTGCGCCGCCTGCGCGAGCCGGTGCCTCCTGACTGGCGCGCGGGCGACAAGACTGGCACCTGGACACCCGGCACCGCCAACGACGTGGCCGTGTTCTGGCCGCCGGGCCGCCGCCCGGTGCTGGTGACGGCCTACCTCACGCAGGCCACCTTGCCGACCGAAGGCTGCGAGGCCGTGCTGGCCGATGTGGGGCGCCTGGTGGTGTCCCTGGTGCGCGATGCGGCCCACCCGCCGCCGCTCTGATCAAAGGATTGCAAGACGGCATTGAGGATAACCCTTGGGTGATCCCCCCGGTCTGACGTTGACGCCTTGTGACACTCTTTTGCAGAATCCGGGCTCCACAACAGGGAGTTCAGCCTCATGGCTCTGCGCAAGCTCACGGCCGCCGCTCTGGCCGTCATCGCCACGTCCTTCGCCTCCGTGTCGGCCATGGCCGCACCGGTGGTCTACAACTACTCGACCTCCGGCGCGCTGGCCTCGTCCAATGCCGCCGTGGCGGCCCTGCTGGGCGGCGCCTCGGTGACCGTGTCGGGCAGCTTCATCTATGACGCGGCCACGCCGTTCACGGTCAATTCGCAAGACATCGGCTATGAGGCGGGCCGTGCCATCTATTCGGGCGCGGTGTCCCAGCTCAGCGGCTCGGTCAATGGCCTGTCCTTCATCGACAACGGCACGGGCGTGGCCGCGGTCGGCAACGAGGTCGTGGCCCCGTACGGCCTGGACTGGTTTTCGCTGAACGCCGATCCCACCCCCCGCCTCGGCGAGAACACGACGCCCGCCGAGTACGCCCACCAGCTCTCCGGTTTCACCGTGGGCGATTACAAGCTGGACAACGTGCGCCTGTACTGGGTGGAAGGCTACTACGGCGTGCCCGACTACCTGTCGAACAACAACCTGCTGCCCACGGTGCCGTCTTTCAATGGCTTCCTGGCGCTGGATTTCGTCCTCGCGTCCGATCCGACCAACACCGCCAACTCACCCTACTACAGCCGCACCGTCTACTTCGGCGGCCTGCAGGCTGTGGCCGCGGTGCCCGAGCCCGGTGCCATGGTGCTGGGCCTGGCGGGCCTGGCCGGCGTTCTCGTGGCCGTGCGTCGCCGCAAGGCAGGGATCGCGCAGGCCTGAAGGCTGGCAGGAGGCTGAGCGGCTCGGGCCGCATCCGCCTTCAGGAACCAAGGCGCCATCGCACGCGGTGGCGCCTTTGCTTTTTCGGACTGGCGCACAGGGCGGGCCGGGATAACACGCCCCCCGTTTCGGGGCGTTCATCGGGAATGTCCGCAAGGGTTCCCATAACGGCGGTCATTAATCTCACGCTCAGCTTTTGTTATCCCGCCAGGGCTCCCCGATGAACGCTTTGCCCGCTGAGCACGCCACCGCCGTCACCCCATCCATCGCCGATCCCCTGGCCGACCGCGCGGCGCTCTACGACCAGATCGAGGCGGAGTTCGAGGACATCAAGCAGCGGTACCGCGCCCGGCTGGGCAAGGCCGATGTCGCCTACATCAAGGGCCTGCGCAGCCGCTCACGCGTGGCGGAAGTGCTGGGGCGGGGCCTCATCTGGTTCAGCCCCGAGCCCATCAGTTTCAGCCTGGGCGTGGTCCTGCTGAGCCTGCACCGCAACCTCGAGGCCATCGAGATCGGCCACAACGTGCTGCACGGCCAGTACGACAGCTTCCCCGAGATCCCGCAGTTCCACTCGCGCAACTTCAAGTGGAAGGCGCCTGTGGACGAAGAAGGCTGGCGCCGCGAGCACAACGGCCAGCACCACGTGCACACCAATGTGTTCGAGATGGATCCTGATCTGAACCACGGCATCTTGCGCATGAATGACCGAACGCCGTGGAACCCGTACCACCGCTGGCAGCTGCCCATGTACCTGATCATGGCCTACCCCATCGTGCTGTACGGCTTCAATCTGCAGAACCTCGGGCTGCGCCAGGCCTGGCGTGAGCGCAAGTTTCCCAAGGGCAACGAAGGCTACGCGCCCGTGCACCCGGGCGGCGACATGGCCGACTGCAAGCGCCGCCACCGCCTGTCGGTGTTCCGCGTCATGTTCAAGGAGTACGCGCTGTTCCCGCTGCTGGCGCTGGCCTCGGGCTTCTCGTTCTGGAAGGTGATGCTGGGCAACGCGCTGGCCGATGGCATCAACAACTACTGGGTCAGCCTGACCATCCAGGCCACGCACCTGACCGAGCCGCTGCAGCCTGAAGACGCCCTGGCCCACAAGGGCCGCTGGTACCTGTCGCAGATGGACTCGACCGTGAACTTCAAGGGCAGCCGCCGCATGAGCATCCTGTGGGGCCACCTGAACTACCAGATCGAGCACCACCTGTTCCCCGACATTCCGTCGCGCCACTACCCGGACATGGCCCGCGAGGTCAAGCAGGTCTGCGCCAAGTACGGCATTCCCTACAAGTGCAACGACAACTGGTTCCAAGCCATCCGCAACTACCTGGGCGCGATGTGGAAGTACTCCTTCCCCACACCCGCCGAGCGCGCGCAGATGGATGGAGAGGAGGCCCGCCATGCTTGAGCGTGCCGTCCATGGCGCCAGCCGCTGGGTGCTCGACCGCGTCGATCCGCAGTGGGTCGACTACGTGGCCAGCAACACGATGACGGACATCAACCGTCGCCTCAACCGCTTCATCTGGACCTATGAACTGCAGGCCCAGGTGGTGCGCGTGACCGACGAGGCGCCGGGTGTGAAGACCTTCGAGCTGCGGCCCAACCAGCTGTGGCGCGGCATGCAGCCGGGCCAGCACGTGGCCGTGCTGCTGCCGGTCGATGGTGAAGAGGCCGCGCCGCTGCGTCGCCACTACAGTGCCACCGTGCTGCCGCGCGGGCGTTTCAGCATCACCGTCAAGCGCCTGATCAACGGGCGCGGCTCCAACTGGATGCACGAGCATCTGAAACCCGGATCGCTGCTGCGCCTGGACGCCGCGCAAGGCAGCTTCGTGCACAAGGGCCAGGCCAAGGTGCTGCACCTCTGCGCGGGCTCGGGCATCACGCCGGCGCATTCGATGGTCGAAGCGCTTTTGGCCGGCCCTGAAGCGCAGCGGCCCGATCAGCAGGTGATCGCCCAGTTCAGCCGGCCTGAGGACGTGATCTTCAAGACGGCGCTGCCGCGTTGGCAGTTGGCGGGCGTCAAGGTCGACACCGTGTTCGGTGGCCAGGCGGGTGCGCGCCTGACGGTGCAGAAGCTGCAAAAGCTCTGTCCCGATCTGGTGCAGCGCGACATCTACCTGTGCGGCCCCGAAGGCTTCATGGCGCAGATGATGTCGCACCTGCAGGCCCTGGGCGTGGACCTGGCCCGCGTGCACAGCGAACGCTTCACGGTGCCTGCCGACACCGCCTGCGCGGCCGAGGGCTTCAGCGCCGAAGGCACCGAGGTGGTCTTCAAGCACCTGGGCCGCAGCATCACGCTCACGGCCGCCGACCAGAACAAGACCTTGCTGCAGGCCGCGCGCGACCACGGGCTCGATCTCGAATCCGGCTGCTGCCAGGGCATGTGCGGCACCTGCAAGCTCACCGTGCACGAAGGCGAAGTCAGCGGCAACACGCTGGGCCGTGCGGTCTACATGTGCACCGCCTACCCGGCCTCGCGCACGCTGGTGCTGGGCGGTTGATGGCGCAGGGCAGGATGCCCTCTTGAGGGGGTGATCGGGGCTCGGTCGGGGGCCTGATTTCATGGCAGAGTGCAGCCACCACAACAGGCTGCAGGGGATGCCATGGGGCACACGGACACGAGGATCGACGGATGCAGGGCCGGCATGGCAAGGGCCTTGCGCAAGGTTGGCAAGGCCACAGTGCATGGGGCATTGAGCATGCTGATGGGCGGCTTGGCCACCGTGGCTGCCGCCGGCCCCTTGCCCCGCAGCGATGTGCCAGGTGCCCTGAAGGATTGGCTGCCCTGGACGCTGCACGGCCAGGAAGCCCTGCTGTGCCCACCTGCCTACAACGCCGAATCCGACAAGGCCTGCGTCTGGCCCTCGGCGTTGTCGCTGCAGGCCGATGCGGGCGGTGCGCGCTTCCGCTACGAGGTTCAGCTGTTCGGCCCGCAGGCCCTGGTGGCCCTGCCGGGTGAGCCCGGCCGCTGGCCCGCCGATGTGCGGGCCGATGGCCAGCCCTTGCCCGTGACCGAGCAGGATGGCCGGCCCACGGCCTTGTTGCAGCCCGGTCGCCATGTGATCGAAGGCCGCTTCGACTGGAAGGAGTTGCCGCCCGATGTGCGCCTGCCGCTGGGCGTCGGCAGCTTGTCCCTTTCAGTGAACGGTGCCGCCGTGCAGCGTGTGCCGGACAACGAAGGCCGCGTGTGGCTGCGCCAGGCCCCCGAGGCCGAGCAGAGCACCGATGCCTACAGCGTGCACACCACGCGCCGCATCGACGATGGCGTGCCCTTGCGCGTCACCACGCACATCGACATTGCCGTGTCGGGCAAGGCCCGCGAGCTGGTGCTGCCGGTGGCCCTGCTGCCCGGCCTGGTGCCCGAGGCCCTGGAGTCGGCCCTGCCTGCACGATTGCAGGAGGGCGGGGCGCTCGTGGTCCAGGCCCGTCCGGGGCGCTGGAGGGTCAGCCTGCGCGCGCGGCTGATGTCGCCCGTGCAGGCCTTGAGCCTGCCCAAGCAGGCCCCGGAGGCCGAGGTCTGGTCCTTCGAGGCGCACAACGATGTGCGCCTGGTCAGCGTCGAAGGCGCGGCCTCGGTCGATCCGCGCCAGGTGGCCATGCCGGACGACTGGCGCAACCTGCCGGCCTACCGTCTGCTTCCGGGCGGCACGCTCAAGCTGGTGCAATCGCGGCGCGGCAACCCCGAGCCGCCGCCAGACCGGCTCACGCTCACGCGTGATCTCTGGCTGGATTTCGATGGCGCGGGCTACACCGCGCATGACGTGATCGGCGGCACCTTGTCGCGCTCTTCTCGCCTGGAGATGGCGGCGCCGGCCGTGCTGGGCCGCGCCTCGGTCGATGGCGAAGATCAACCCGTCACGCGCCTGAAGGAAGGCGGCCCGCAAGGCTTCGAGGTACGTGGCGGCACCGCCCGCCTGAGCGCCGACAGCCGCATCGAAGGCGCTGTGCGCACGCTGCCGGCCACGGGCTGGCAGGCTGATCTGAACCAGGCCACGGCCAGCCTGAACCTGCCGCCGGGCTGGCGCCTGCTGCACGCCGTGGGCGTGGACAGCGCGGAAGGCTCGTGGCTGTCGCGCTGGACGCTGTGGGATTTCTTCTTCGTGCTGCTGAGCGCGCTGGCGGCCGGCAAGTTGTTCGGTGTGGCCACCGGCGGCTTGCTGGGCGTGGCACTGGTGCTGTCCTGGCACATGCCGGGTGCGCCGCAAAGCCTGTGGCTGGCGCTGCTGGGCCTGCATGCGTTGGCGCGTGTGCTGCCCGCCGGGCGCCTGGTGCCGTGGGTGCGGTGGGGCGAGCGCGCCGTGGCCGTGCTGATCGCGCTGGTGCTGCTGCCCTATGCGGTGGACCAGGTGCGCCTGTCCATCTACCCCTCGCTGGAGCGGCCCTGGCAGACCATGGGGGATGCTGATCCGACCCGCACGAGAGAGACGGCGGAAGCCGCCATGGCGGACCAGGCCATGGCCGAAGCACCCTCTCCCGCGCCCGCCGAGGTGGGCAGCGAGTACGGCGTGAGTTCGGCTTCGCGCAAGGTGGCCCAGGCCAGCACGACCAAGCCTGCCGCGCCCGCCCCCACGCGGCGTGAGGATGTGGACCCGTCCGCGCGTGTGCAGACCGGCCCCGGTCTGCCCCGCTGGCAATGGAACACGCACCGCCTGGTGTGGCAAGGCCCGGTGCAGGCCGCGCAGGCGTTGCGCCTGGTGCTTTTGCCGCCAGCGGGCACGGTGGCCCTGCGATTGCTCAGCCTGGGCCTGATGGCCTGGGCGCTGTGGCGCATCGTGGGTGGTCGTGGGCCTGATGGAGGCTTGGGCGTTGCGCAAGCAGGTGCGTGGCCCTGGCAGCGTCGGGATGCGGATGGCAAGGCAGCATCGTCCACATTGACCACGCCCGCCGCCACGCCGTCCAGTGCCTCCGTGGCGGCGCAACTGGCCGGCGCCGCTGTGCTCGTGTCGACCTTGACGCTGGGCTTGGCTTCTGGCGCCGCGGATGCCGCGTCTGCGCCCACGCCGAAGGCCGCTGCCACAGCGCCAGCGCCTGCCGAAATGGCACCTGAAACCACCGAGCCCGCCACGCCATCGGCCAGCGTGCTCGACGAACTGCGCGACCGCGTCACCGCCGCGCCCGACTGCATGCCGCGCTGCGCCGACATCGCGCGCGCGCTGGTGGTGGCCCAGGGCGCACGCATCCAGCTGCGCCTGGAAGTGCATGCCCTGGCCGACGTCGCCGTGCCCCTGCCGGGGCAGGGCAGCAACTGGCGGCCGTCGCAGATCACCGTGGACGGCCGCTCCGCCGCCGCCCGACGCGATGGCAACGGCGCGCTGTGGGTGGCATTGCCGCGCGGCGTGAACCAGGTCGTGCTCGATGGCGATGCCGGCCAGGCCGCCAGCGTGGACATCGCGCTGCCGCTGCCCGTGCGCGAGGTGCGCGCCCAGGCCGAGGGCTGGACGCTCTCCGGCCTGGACGCCCGTGGCCAGGCCAGCGGCGCGCTGAGCCTGTCGCGCGCGCAGGCCGCGTCGGCTGCCTCCGATGGCGGCACGCAGCGTGATGCGCTGCCGCCCTTCGTGCGCGTGCAGCGCACCGTGCACCTGGGCCTGCGCTGGACCATCGAGACCCGCATCCAGCGTGTCGCGCCCAGCCTGGCGCCGGTGCGCGTGCGCGTCCGCCTGGCCCCCGGCGAGTCGGTCAACGACGAAGCCGTGCAGGTGCAGGATGGCGTGGCCACGGTGCTGCTGGGCGCGGGCGAAGCCGCCAGCTTCACCAGCACGCTCGCCGTGAGCCCACGCCTCACGCTCGACAGCACACGCGAGCCCCACCAGATCGAGGTGTGGACGCTGGACGCCTCCACGCAGTGGCACACGCGCCTGTCGGGCATCGCGCCGGTGGTGCACCAGGCCGAAGGCCGCTGGATGCCGACCTGGCAACCCTGGCCGGGCGAGCAGGTGGTGATCGACGTCACGCGCCCCGCCGGCGTGGCCGGTCAGACCTTCACGGTGGATCAGGCGCATACCAACGTCACGCCTGGCGCGCGCGCCACCGACGTGTCCGCGCAAGTCAGCCTGCGCTCCAGCCAGGGCGGCAACCATCGCGTTGAACTGCCCGAAGGCGCCGAGTTGCTGGGCGTATGGGTCGATGGGCAGCAGTTGCCGCTGCAGGCCGCCCATGGCGTGCTGATGGTGCCGGTCACCCCCGGCGCGCACGAACTGCGTGTGGACTGGCGCGAGCAGCACGGCATGGGTCCGCGCTTCGCCAGTTCCAGCCTGAACCTCGGTGCGCCCGGCGTGAACGACACCGTCAGCATCAACGTGCCGCGTGACCGCGTGGTGCTGGCCGTGGGTGGTCCTGCCGTCGGTCCGGCGGTGCTGTTCTGGGGCGTGTTGCTGGTGATCGTGGCCGCGGGCATCGCGCTGGGCCGCTGGCGCTTCTCGCCGCTGGGCGCCGTCTCGTGGGTGCTGCTGGGCCTGGGCGTGGCGCAGATGTCGCTGGCCGGCGTGGCGCTGGTGGTCGGCTGGTTCCTGGTGCTGGAGGCGCGTGGCCGCTGGGCAGGGCGTCTGAAGCCGCGCAGCTTCAAGGCCGTGCAGGTGCTGCTGGCCCTGTGGGGCGTGGTCGCTGCCGGCACCCTGCTCGAAACCGTGCGCGTGGGCCTGCTGGGCTACCCCGATCTGATGATCTTGGGCAATGGCTCTGATGCGTCGCACCTGCACTGGTACGCCGACCGCTTCGCGCAGTCCACGGCCTCGGCCTGGGTGGTGTCGATGCCGGTGCTGCTGTACCGCGTGGTGATGCTGCTGTGGGCCCTGTGGCTGGCCGCGTCGATGCTGCGCTGGATCCGCTGGGGCTGGGAGCGCTTCAGCGCGGGCGGCTACTGGCCGGAGAAGGCGCCGGTGGTCGTCACGCCCATCCCACCGTCAGCCGATACGCCGGCCGCCACGCCCGCCACGGCCACTGATGTGCCTGCCCCTGCGTCTCTCGGGGCACAGGCAGGGCAGCCGACGCAGCCAGCATCACCGCCCAAGGACCCGCCGGACGACTTCCCTGACGCCGATGAGGCCGGCAAGCCCTGAGCTCATGCCGTGGTCATGCCGTCCGGGGTGACAATGCCACCATGGACAGCACACTGACCTGGGACCTGCCCGCCCCCTTCACGCTCGACGTGACGGTGGGCGACGACCACATCGACATGATGCGCCACACCAACAACGTCGTGTACCTGACGTGGCTGGAAGACGTGGCCTGGGCGCATTCCGTCCAGCTGGGCCTGGGCCCGGCCGAGTACGAGGCCGAGGCCCACGGCCTGGTCGTGCGCGAGCATCGCCTGCGCTACGAGGCCGCCACGCGCTTCGGCGAGGTGGTGCGTCTGGGCACGTGGATCACGCAGGTGGACCGCCTCTCGCTGCACCGCCGCTTCCAGTTCGTGCGCGTGTCCGATGGCAAGACGGTGTTCCGCGCCGACACGCACTACGTCTGCGTCGACATCGCCGAAGGCCGCGTGCGCCGCATGCCCGGTGTTTTCCTGGACACCTACAGCAAGGCGCTCACCACCGTGCCCGAAGCCCAGGCCTGACAAGCCGGCAAAAGGATCCCGGCGCGTCACGCCGGGGAGCCGAGGGCGACAACCCGCATCCGTCAAGGGGGCAAGCCCGTTCGCGCCCCGTGGATCGGTGTCAGGTTAGTCCTGATGGGTGCCGTGCAATGCGGTGCGGATACTTCATGGTGAGTCACATGAACAACCGGAGACCCCCATGATCCGTCACGCCTTCTCGCCGCTGCCCACCGCCCTGGGCCTGGCCGCCCTGCTGGCCGCCTCCGGCGCCGGTGCCGCCGCCACACCCTGGACGCCCAACACCACCGGCAACGTCGGCCCCGCGCCCACGTCCTACATGAAATGGGAAGCCATCGAGATGCCGGCCTCCACCGGCGCAAGCTGCGGCAACGGCACCCCCTACCGCTTCTTC
>DXIO01000040.1 GCA_019112875.1 Candidatus Aquabacterium excrementipullorum | reverse complement strand
GTGCCCGGCATCCTGATCGTGTCGGGCTGGCTGAACCAGCTGGTGGGCAGCGTGTTCGAACTGTCGCGCTGGGAGGAAGAGACTTTCGCGGTCATGCTCAGTCCCAGCCCCGGGGCCATCGCCCTGGTCTGCGTGCTGGCCCCGGTGCTCGAGGAAATGCTGTTCCGTGGCGTGATCCTGCGCGCCTTCCTGCTGCGCTACCCGCCCGGCACGGCCATCGTGCATTCGGCGGCCATCTTCGGGCTGATGCACATGAACATCTACCAGTTCGTCGGCGCGATGACGATGGGGCTGGTGCTGGGCTGGCTGTACGAACGCACCCGCTCGCTGTTCCCGTGCATCGTGCTGCACGGGGCCTTCAACATCGCCGTGATGTGGTTGTCCCAGGCCGGGCAGGCCGAGGACGGCGGGCTGGGGCTGGTGGTCGTGCTGTCGCTGCTGGTCAGCGGCGTGGCCGCGGTCTGGCTGGTCAAGCGCCTGGGCTGGCCCACGGCGGTGCAGCCGGGCCCCTCGTCCGAGCCCGGCCGCGGCCTGTAGGGCTGGCACTACACGCGGATCACGCCTGCCGTGATGGCGGCGCTGGCCGCGTGTTCCTACAGTGGCTTCGTTGCGCCGCCTTCCTCCGTGCGGCGAAGGGTTCATCACGGGCCGCGAGGCCTCCATCCACGACGTGGCCATCGACGCTTCCGAGCGAGCTTTGATCCCCCTCACTTTTTTGAAACAGGAACCAGCATGAACCGCGAAGACGTGACCGACCTGATCATCGAAGCCAAGGTCCGCAAAGGCCTGAAGTGGGCCGACGTGGCCACCAGGGTGGGCCTGAGCAAGGAGTGGGTGACCGCCGCCTGCCTGGGCCAGATGACCTTGAGCCCCGAGCAGGCCGGCGTGATCGCCGAGGTGTTCGGGCTGCCCGACGAGGCCCGGCTGTGGCTGCAGGAAGTGCCCTACAAGGGCTCGCTGCCCACCAGCGTGCCCACCGACCCGCTGATCTACCGCTTCTACGAGCTGGTCAGCGTCTACGGCACGACCTTCAAGGCGCTGATCCATGAAGAATTCGGTGACGGCATCATGAGCGCCATCGACTTCAGGATGGACCTGCAGCGCGAGCCCAACCCTGCTGGCGACCGGGTCAGCATCACCATGTCCGGAAAATTCCTGCCGTATAAAACGTACTGAAGCAGGGCTTGCGTGGTCCGGGGACCGCGCAAGGTCCGCGCCATGGCCGCCAGCCCTTGTCCTTGTGAACCGACAAAGGAGCCCGCACATGGCTTTTGGCACATTCGTTTTTCCCGACGCTTCCCCTGGTCGACGACGGCCCTGCGCTCGCCAGCCAGTTGCGCGATGGCAGGCGCTGGCGGTGGCCCTGGGCCTCAGCGCACTCGCGTTGCCTGGTCTTGCACAGACCCAGACACCGACCCCGGCCACGGCCACCGGTGCGGCGGCCTCTGCCAACACCGATCCCCGCTGGCGCGGCCAGATCGGCGCCTCGCTGGCCGCCACCTCGGGCAACACCGACAGCACGACGCTGTTGCTCAACATGGACCTCAACCTCAAGCGGCCCGACGACAAGACCTCGCTGACCGGCCACGTCAACGAAGGCCGCACCGACAACGGCGATGGCGAGCGCGAGACCTCGTCGGCGCGCTGGGACCTGAGCGGCCAGTACGACCACGATCTCGATGAAGACTGGTTCAACTTCACGCGCCTGGGCTTCGAGCACGACCGCGTCACCGACCTGTCGCTGCGCACACTGGTCGGTGCCGGTCTGGGTTACCACGTGATCAAGGGGCCCAGGCACACTTTCGACGTCTCCGCCGGTCTGAGCTACACCGACACGCGCTGGAAGGTCGACACCACGATCGGCGACGAAACGGGGCGGCACTTCACCAGTGTCGGTCTATTGCTGGCCGAGGAGTCCAGCCACGAACTCAACGACACGGTTACCTTCAAGCAGCGGCTGGAGGCTTATCCGGGGCTCACGGGCGAGAAGTCGAAGCTGCTGCGCTTCAATGCGTCGCTCAATGTGGCGATGAGCAAGGCGCTGTCGCTGTCGGTCGGCCTGGTGCACAACTACGACGGGAATGCGGCCGAGGGGCGGGAGAAGAACGACACGGCGCTGTTCACGGGAGTGAACCTGAAGGTGGGCGGTTGAGCGACCCCAGCATCACTTCGCAGGCCTGGCCTTTTCGTCCGCACCCATGCTGAGGATCCGCGCAGGGTCCGTCGGCGCACCTGCGGCATCGCGCGGCCACAAGGCCCACAGCCGCAAGGGCTGCTTCGTGCGACCCGCCTGTGTCAGGGCCTCGTCGCCCCAGCCCCAGAAGTAGTCGGCGCGCACCGCGCCCACGATGGCGCCGCCCGTGTCCTGCGCCACCACGAGCCGCTGCAGCGGCCTGGCAGGTGGCGGCGTGGCGGCCCAGGCCTGCGGCTCGGTGCTGTCCAGCCATACCGGCGTGCCATAGGGCACCGCATCACGGTCCACGGCGATCGAGCGGCCCGGCGTCAGCGGCACGCCCTGGGCGCCCAGCGGCCCCTGCTCCGGCTGCACCAGCGGCTCTTCACGGAAGAACACCACGCGTGGGTTGGCGCGCAGCATCTCCGGCACCCGCTGCGGGTTCATCGCCGCCCAGCCACGGATCGACGTCCATGAAGCCTGGTCCAGCGAGAAGGCACCCTGGTCCACCAGCCAGCGCGCCACCGACTGGTAAGGCTGGTTGTTGTGGCCGGCGAAGGCCAGGCGCACTTGTCGGGGCTGGCCTTCGGGCGTCAGGTCATCGAGCACGCGGATGCGGGTGGAGCCCTGCACCTGGATCATCAACGCGTCCAGCGGGTCGGCCACATACAGCAGCTCGCGCCCGGCCAGCGCGGCGCGGCCTTCGGGCAGCGTGTCCAGCTCGGCGCGGGTGTAGTAGGGCTTGCGCGTGGCCAGGTCCAGCGGCGGGCGGAACAGCGGCGTCTGGTACGGCCCGTAGGCCTTGCGCATGCCATCGACCTGGGGTTCGAAATAGCCGGTCAGCAGGCCGGTGGTCTGGCCCTCGTAGCCCTGCACGCGCCAGGGGCGCAGGTTGGCCTCCAGCCAGCGGCGCACGGTCTCGTCGCCCGCATCGCGGCCCCAGTTGGCGCCCAGGGCGCGCGCCTTGGTGCACACGGGCAGCCAGTCGCCGGTGGCGCGCTGGCAACTGCGCCACAGCGCGCTCCAGGCTTCGCTCACGCGGTCCTGTGTCCAGCCGGGCAGCTCGGGCCAGTCGGTGGCCACCCATTGCGCGCGGGCGCGGTCCCACAGCAGGCTGCCATCGACTTGCGCCTCGGGGCGCTCGGCGGGCTTGTGCAGGCCGGGTGCCGCGGGTGGCGTGGCCGGCACGATGGGGGCGGCAGGCTGGTGGGTGGGCAGCTGGCCGCAGGCGGCCAGGAATGCTGCGATGATGAGGGCCAACGAGGCCCGCGCCGTGCGGTGCGGGTGGTTGCTGCGGAGACGACGACCGATCATGTGGCTGATTCTGCTCGAAGCGCTGGCGGCGCTGGCGCTCTTGGTGTTCTTCGTGTGGTGGACGATGTTCTCGGGGCGCCGCAAGGGCGAGCCGCCCGCGCGGGTGGCATCACCGCCGCCATCGCCGCCGCGTGATGATTCAGGCGGCGACACCCCCTCGTAGACCGAACTTGGCTTGTCAGGGGCGGGGCACGCCTCCCGATGAGGTCGCGGCGGGGGAACGGCTGGTGTCCTCTTGCTGCACCTGCACCTGCACCAGGGCCTGTGCCCGTTCGGCGGCCTCGCGCGCTTCCTTGCGCTTGCTCGGCGGCAGCACGAAGCTGAACGGGTGGCGCAGGAAGCGCCAGCCCATGGCGCGCCACAGGCGGGAGCGGTCCTTCACGCGCACCCCGCGCGAACGCAGCGCCACGCGCAGGGCCAGCGCGAAGCTCACCGCCACGTTCAGCAGACCTGTCAGCGGGATGGCGGCCATGCACCACCAGAACTGCGGGTCGTACAGCAGCGGGATCCCCAGCGTGCCCAGCGCCGCCGCGATCTGCCCGGTGGACAGCGTCACGTGGCGCACCTCCAGCGGCAGCCCGAAGAAGGCGGCGATGGGCGGCACCAGGCCCAGCATCAGGCCGAGCGAAACGTTCGCAGCCAATCCCGACACATTGCGCCGCCACCAGGCGGCCCAGCGCGCGGCACGTTGCGGGCCCAGCAGCGCCTGCATGCGCGGGTGCCACTGCATGGCGCTGTCGATGCGGTGCCAGACGAACCAGTTCTCGAACCAGCCCGCGAAAATGCTGGAGGTGAACAGCAGGATGCCGGTGAAGGCCGCGAAGAACACCGAGGGGCCCCACAGCGTGAGCGTCTCCAGCACGTGGTGGGCTTTTTCTTCGCCCAGCAGCGGGCGGCCCAGCAGCCACCAGGCCAGCGCCTGGATGGCCAGCACGGTCGGGAACACCAGCGCCAGGTTGCCGATGATGCCGGCCGTCTGCGAGCGGATCAGGTTGGCGACCTCGTCGACGAAACCGGCGGCACCCTCGTCCGTGTGGGCCTCGTTCAGCTTGGCCGCCATGGCCGGCGCCGTCATCGCGGGCTGCTTCGTGGCCACGCGCCAGTGCAGCAGGTAGATCACCACGAAGCTGGTGGCGTAGTTGATGCCCGCCGCGAAGCCGCCCCAGAAGCCCGCACCGACCAGGGCCAGCAGAAAGAACTTCAGGAAGGTGGTGCCGGCCATCACGAAGCCGCCGCCGGCCGCGCGGCGCAGCATGTCGAAATAGGCGGCGCGCGTGCGGGTGATGTAGTGCTCGCCCGTCTCTGCATTGCGTTCGGCCACCAGGCGGGCCAGCAGCGAGTAGTGCTGGGTGAACAGCGCGCGCAGGCTGCGGCGCTCGGCGCTGTCCTGGATCAGGCCCTGCACCAGGGCGCGCATCTCGCGCTCGGGCTGGGGCGCCAGCAGGCAGTCGAGCACCTGCTCGATGCGCCGGCCGCGCGCGCGCAACTGGTCGATGTGGAAGACGACATCGACCGACACGCCATAGGCCTCCAGGTGGTCGTGCACGCCCAGGGCCAGCTGCATGCAGTGGTCCAGCAGGCCGCGCAGGTACTGGGCCTGCTGCAGCACGGCGGCGCGTCGTTTTTCATCGGGCACGACCACGGGCGGGCTGGAGAAATCGGCGGTGCTGGGGATGGCGTCGTCGGCATGCTCGGCGTGGCCAGGCACCTCCGCTTCGGCGACGTCTTCCAGCAGGTCGTGCAGATCCTCGGCGGCGCGCGCCAGCTGGCCGAAGGTCTGCGTGACTTCACGGCTGGGGCCGCCGCCCATGCGCAGGCGCAGTTCGGGCGACACGCCGGCGGCACGCACCTGGCTGGCCAGGATGCTCAGCGCCTCCATGAAGGGCTGGCGCCAGCCCAGCGGGCTGTCCTCGGCGTAGCGCCAGGCGTGGCTGAACAGCTCGCCCAGGCGCTCCAGCGTGGCGTCGTCCAGCTGTGCGATCCAGGCCGGATCACGGTCGACGTCGAACAGCAGGCCGAACAGCGTGGACAGCTCGCGCGTGTCCGGGCTGGACGGCAGCATGCGGCGGCGCAGGCGTTCGCTGAACTCGCTCATGAAGGCCGCGCGCGGCGCGAAACCGTGGTCGGCCAGCAGGCTGCTGAAGTGAAGATCCCGCAGGCAGGCGGCCAGCAGGGCCACCACGCGGCGACGCGCCTTGGGGTGGTCGCCCACATGGCGCACCACGTACTGCATGCCCGACACGGGCTCGCCCTGGCGCACCCAGCGCAGCACCTCGATCAGCCACAGATGGCGTTCGGCGGCCGAACCCTGATGGGGGGCGTTCTCCAGCAACGGGTCGATGCTGGTGGGCGGACGGGGGCGTGAGAACAGTCGAAATGCCATGCGTGCCGGCTCAGTGCAGCGACTGCGCGCGCGACAGCACGAAGGCCGGGATGGGCGATTCGAACCAGCGCGCATCCTCGGACATGCAGAAGTAGGTGCCCTGCATCGTGCCCTGCGGCGTGTTCAACCGCGTCCAGCTGGTGTACTCGAACTGTTCGCCCGGCTGCAGCAGCGGCTGCTGCCCGATCACAGCCAGGCCGCGCACCTCTTCGACATGGCCGGTGGCGTCGGTGATCACCCAGTGGCGGCCGACGAGCTGCGCCGGCACGTCGCCCGTGTTGGCGATGGTGACGGTGTAGGACCAGGCGTACTCGTGCCGGGTCGGGTCGCTGTGCTCCTCGAGGTAGCTGGGAACCACGGAGCAGGTGAATTGGGGCTGACTCATGAGGGGGGATTCTAGGCAGGGCCACCGAAAGAGCCCTGAACAATACCCCACGGCGTCATGGGGCTGTCATGCGGGCTTGGCACGCTGACGGCCGTCATCAAAGCGCACAGAGGCAAGCACATGGTCATGGATCGTCGTCGTTGGCTGGCATCGCTGGGGGCCGCGGGCGCGGGCCTGTCGCTGACCTGGTGGTCGCCCATGGTGCGGGCGGTGCAGTGGCTGTCCACGGGCGAGTGGCCCATCGACGCCAACGCGCTGCGCACCGATTCGGCGCGCGTGTTCGACCTCTCCGTGTCCTCGGCCGACCCCAGCCCCACCGGCGTGGTGCTGTGGACGCACATCGCCGACACCGCCGTGCGCCCCGGCGAGCCGCTTTACCTGCAGGTGGCGCTGGACGAGCGCTTCCAAACCCTGCTGCTGCAGGCCCGCATCGACGCCTCGGAGATCACGCCCGAGCGCGACCACACCATCAAGGTCGACCTGGACGGCCAACTGCCCACCACGCTGGGCGGCGGCCCCTTCTACTACCGCTTCATCTACGACGCCACCGTGAGCCGCACGGGCCGCTGCCGCACCCTGCCGGCCAGCGGCTCGCTCAAGCGCCTCAAGTTCGGCCTGCTCACCTGCCAGGACTACACCAACGGCTACTACGGCGCGCTGACCCACGTGGCCAAGGACGACAGCATCGACTTCGTGCTGCACCTGGGCGATTTCATCTACGAGACGGCCGGCGATCCGCGCTTCCAGAGCCTGCCCTACGCCGACCGCACGCTGGTGCTGCCCTCCGGCGGCCTGGTGGCGCTGGACCTGGCCGACTACCGCTTCATCTACCGCACCTACCGCGCCGACCTGCAACTGCAGGCCGCGATGGAGCGCCACACCTTCATCTGCGTGCCCGATGACCACGAGACGGCCAACGACTGCTACTGGGACTACGCCCGCGACACCCTTGGCGCGCCCGACCACCCCTACACCACCGACGCGCAGTACGGCAACGACGCCCGCCTGCTGCGCCAGCTGAAGCTCGACTCGCAACGCGCCTGGACGGAGTACGTGCCTGCCCGCGTGGCCTACAACGCGCAGGCCACGCACCCGCACGAGGCACTCAAGGTCTACCGCCGCTTCACCTTCGGCCGCTTTCTCGACCTCTTCATGATCGAGAACCGCACTTACCGCAGCCCGCACCCCTGCGGCGAGGGCGATGCCCTGCAGCGCTACGTGCCGCTGGGCTGCACCAAGCTCAACAGCGCCGAGCAGACCCTGCTGGGCGCCACGCAGCGCCAGTGGCTGATCGACGGCCTGGCCGGCTCGCGCGCGCAGTGGAAGCTGATGGGCAACCAGACCTTCTTCGGGCGCCTGGCGCTGACCTTCCTGGGCGCGCAGATCGTGCCGCTGAACGTGGACGCCTGGGACGGCTTCGCGGCCGAGCGCCGCGCCATCACCGGCGCCGTGCGCGAGGCCGGCGTGCGCAACTTCCTGATCGTCACGGGCGATCTGCACACGCACATCGCCAGCAACGTCAAGCACAACTACGGCAACCTCAACCCGCTGGACCTGGACAACCTGGTGGGCGCGGAGTTCATGACGCCGTCGGTCACCTCGTCGAACCTGGGCGAGATGTTGGGTGCCAAACTCAACGCGCAGCAGCGCCAGTTGCTGTTCCAGGGCCTGGCCACCCCGGCCGTGCGCCTGAACAACCCGCACATCCAGTTCTTCGACAGCACGCGCCAGGGCTATTCCACGCTGGAGCTGACCGACACCTTCGCCGAGTGGGTGGCCTACGCGGTGGACAAGGGCGTGAGCCAGGGCCTGCCTGCGCGCACCTGCATCGCGCGCCAGCGCAAGTACGTGTCGCTGCCCTGGCTGATCGGGCAGACCACCGGGGGGTATTGAGCGCTGAGCGGCCTCCGCACAAGTTTTCTACAATGGGCGACCCGCCCACTGAGAGCCCAGAGCCCCGCCATGGCCACCTACCGCATCGCCCCCAGCATCCTGTCCGCCGATTTCGCCCGCCTGGGCGAGGAAGTGCGCAACGTCATCGACGCTGGCGCCGACTGGATCCACTTCGACGTGATGGACAACCATTATGTGCCCAACCTGACCTTCGGGCCCATGGTGTGCCAGGCGCTGCGCAAGCATTCGGTCAAGGCCGACGGCACCAAGGTGCCCATCGACGTGCACCTGATGGTGCAGCCGGTCGATGCGCTGGCCACCGCCTTCGCCAAATCGGGCGCCGACATCGTCACCTTCCACCCCGACGCCTCCACCCATGTGGACCGCACGCTGCAGCTGATCAAGGCCGAGGGCATCCAGGCCGGCCTGGTGTTCAACCCGGCCTCGCCCGTGGACGTGCTGGAATGGGTGATCGACAAGGTGGACGTGGTCCTCTTGATGAGCGTGAACCCCGGCTTTGGCGGCCAGAGCTTCATCGACAGCACGCTGCGCAAGGCCGAGAAGGTGCGCAAGATCATCGACGCCTCGGGCCGCGACATCCGCCTGGAGATCGACGGCGGCATCAAGGTGGACAACATCCGCCGCGTGGCCGATGCCGGGGCGGATACTTTCGTGGCGGGCAGCGCCATCTTCGGCCAGCCCAGCTACAAGGCCGTGATCGACGCGATGCGTGAGCAACTCGCCCGCTGACCTCGCCGCGCTGCGTGCGGCCCTGAGCGTCGGGCCCTTCGTGATCCTGACCGGCGCGGGCCTGAGCACCGGCAGCGGCATTCCCGCCTATCGCGATGCCGAGGGCCGCTGGGTCCATCCCATGCCGGTGCAGCACCAGGCCTTCCTGCGGGACGAGGCGGTGCGCCGCCGCTACTGGGCGCGCAGCTTCGTGGGCTGGCGGCGCTTCGGCCAGGCCCGGCCCAATGGCGGCCATACCGCGCTGGCCGAGCTGGAACGCCAGGGCCACGTGCACACGCTGATCACACAGAACGTGGATGGCCTGCACCTCATGGCGGGCAGCCGGTCGGTGATCGAACTGCACGGCGCTTTGCGGCATGTGGTGTGCCTGGATTGCGGCCAGCGCCATGAACGGGTGGCGGTACAGGTTTGGCTGGAAGCGTTGAACCCTGGTTTCGACCCATCAATCGTGGAGGCCGCACAAACCGCGCCCGATGGCGATGCGCACCTTGAAGACACAGCCTACGCAGGCTTCTCTGTACCAAGTTGTCCCGAGTGTGGCGGAGTGCTCAAGCCCGACGTGGTCTTCTATGGCGACAACGTGCCGCGCGACCGCGTGGCACAGGCCTTGACCAGTGTGGAAGAAGCCGCTGGACTGCTGGTGGTCGGCTCCTCGCTGATGGTGTATTCGGGCTACCGCTTCGCCGAACGCGCGCACCGCCTGGGCAAGCCCGTGATCGCGATCAACCAGGGCGTGACACGGGCGGATGCGCTACTGGCGTTCAAGGTGGAGGATGACTGCGTGGCGATCCTCCAGGCCCTCGCGGCGCCCACCTGACCGCTCAGCTCCGATCGGCCGCGTCTTCCGGGAACTGCCGGTTCAGGCGATCCCACGAGGCGCGCGCGGCATGGCGGGCATGCTCCCATTCCAGATTCGACTTGCCCTTGTAGCGGCCCCAGTCGTGGGCCAGTTCGCTGTCCACCTCGTCGAAATCGCGGCCACGGTAGCTGGGGTAGGTGCTCACGCCATAGCGGTAAGCGGGGCCGTAGTCGTCGTAGGTGGTGCCTGGGCGGGCATAGGGTTGGGCGGCGTGGTTCTCGCGCCAGTAGTTGTCTTCCAGATCCGAATCGATGCGGTGGGCGATGGCCTTGCCGGCCAGACCCCCGGCAAAGGCACCGACGGCGCCGCCGACCGCTGCACCGATGGGGCCGCCCGTCACGGCGCCCACCGCCGCGCCCGCCATCACGCCGCCCGCGGCAGCGCCCACACCCGTGCCGACAGGGTGGAAGTCAGGCGTGCCGGTGGCCGGATCGTGTGAGTGCACATGTGCGCCCGAGGGCACGTTGGACGACGGCGAGTTGTGTGTGTGAATGCCCATGGTGTTCTCCTGGTTCGGGGCACCGCAGGGACGCGGCGCCATGCCAATGGCCCGGCAACCGACATGCCTGTCAGCCATGGCTGTCGGCTAAGCCCTTCGGCCCTGTCGGCTCACTGCGGCGGTATCCTTTCCTTGCGTTTCACGAAGACCCGAGGAGACAGCCATGACCACACCGAGCAAGGACTACACCGCCGACGCCCCCCCGCGCGACCAGGTCGATGCGACCAAGGGCGTGCAGGTGCTCGAATTCGGCACGGGCTGGTGCGGCATCTGCGCCGCGGCCCAGCCCAAGATCGCGGCGGCCTTCGCGCAGCACGCCGGCATCCCGCACCTCAAGGTCGAGGATGGCCCGGGCCGACCGCTGGGCCGCTCGTTCAAGGTCAAGCTGTGGCCCACGCTGATCTTCCTGTTCGACGGACAGGAGGTGGATCGCCTGGTGCGGCCGACGGATGCCCAGCCGATCAAACAGGCCTTGGAGCGGCTGGCCTTACGCGCCGGGGCGGGCGCGGATTCCGCCTGAGTGGACAGGCCGCCGAATCCCCGAGCGCTTCACGCACGGCCTTGGACAGCTTCAACACGTCTGGATACATGACCGCGGTCCGGGGCGCGGCCAGCGAAGGTGCCGCCCGGTATCCTTGCGGCCTATGCCCAGCAAGCCCTTGTCCATCGAATCCCGCCTGCCCGAAGTCGGCACCACCATCTTCACCGTGATGTCGGCGCTGGCGCAGGAGCACGGCGCCATCAACCTGTCGCAGGGCTTTCCGGATTTCGAGCCACCGGCCGAGTTGCTTTCGCTGCTCGACAAGCACACCCGCGCGGGCCACAACCAGTACCCGCCGATGGCCGGCGTGCCCGCGCTGCGCGAGGCCATCGCGGCCAAGGTGCAGGCGCTGTACGGCGCCACCTACGACCCCGGCACCGAGGTCACCATCACGGCCGGCGCCACGCAGGCCATCTTCACGGCCGTGGCCGCGCTGGTGCGCCCGGGCGACGAGGTGATCGTGTTCGCGCCGGTGTACGACAGCTACGGGCCAGCCATCCGCCTCAACGGCGGCACGCCGGTGGTGTCCACGCTGCGCCAGCCCGATTACCGTCCCGACTGGGACGAGGTGCGCCGCCTGGTCACGCCGCGCACGCGCATGATCATTTTCAACACGCCGCACAACCCCACCGGCACGGTGTGGACGGCGGAGGATCTTCAGACCCTGCAGACCGTGGTCGAAGGCACCGACATCGTCATCGTGAGCGACGAGGTCTACGAGCACATGGTGTTCGACGGCGTGCGCCACGAAAGCGTGATGCGCTACCCGCTGCTCGCCGAGCGCAGCTTCGTCGTCTCCAGTTTCGGCAAGACTTACCACATCACCGGCTGGAAGGTGGCCTACTGCCTGGCGCCGCGCGCGCTGATGGCCGAGTTCCGCAAGGCCCACCAGTTCATCGTGTTCACGGTGCATGCACCCTCGCAGCATGCGCTGGCCGAGTTCATGGCCAAGCCCGGCTGGTACGAGCAATTGCGTGCGCTGTACCAGGGCAAGCGCGACATCTTCCGCCAGGCGCTGGGCGGCTCGCGCTTCGAACTGCTGCCCTGCCAGGGCACCTACTTCCAGTGCGTGAAGTACGGCGCCATCAGCGACGAGGGCGATGTGGCCTTCGTGCAGCGGCTCACGCGCGAGCATGGCGTGGCCGCGATCCCCGTGTCGGCCTTCTACCCGAACGCCGACGACCACGGCGTGATCCGCTTCTGCTTCGCCAAGTCGGCGGCCACGCTGGGCCGCGCGTTGGAGACGCTGGTCAGGCTGTGAAACGTTTGGCGGCCCGCCTTGCGGAACAAATCACGAAGCACAGGGCTTCAAGATTGTCGCCTTTTACCGTTTTGGGGCCGTGGCCTGTGCCAGATCCGCGCACTGCGCCAATGTCGGGAAGCGCATAATCGGACAGCAGGATCCACCGGGCCGGACACCGTGCGACGTCAATCGACATGACGCCATGTGAAAGGCAGCCGGCGCACCCTCGATGAGCACGGACATGAATTCCGTGTACCAGCGGCCCGCCTCGAAGGGGCCGCGCGAATTTCACGGGACCCCATGGACAGCACCGCCTCATCCGGCACGGTCGTCGATGCCTTCGACGGCTTGACGCCCAGTCAGCGCATCGCACGGCTCGAAGCCCTGCTGCGGCAGTCGCGCGCCGAAACCCAGCGTTTCCGCGATTGCTTCGAGCTGGGTGAGTACGGCAAGGCCTTGATCGGGCTGGACGGCCACTTCCTGGAGGTGAATCCGGCGTTGTGCGCCATGACGGGCTACCCGCGCGAGCAGCTGTGCCAGCGCAGCTGCATGGACATCACCCACCCCGACGACCTGGAGACCTGCCGCGCCGCGCTGCGTGCGCTGTCTGGCGGCGCGCAATCCAACTTCCGCACCGAGAAGCGCTACCTGCATGCCGATGGCCACGTGGTGCAGGTGCAGGTGACGCTGACCCTGGTGCGCGATGCGCAGGGCGAGCCCTCGCACTTCGTCTCGCTGATGCAGGACGTGACCGCGCGCAAGGCCTCCGAGCGCGCGCTGGTCGAGCGCGAGGCCCTGCTCAGCAGCATGGGCAAGTTCGTGCCCGGCATCATCCACAAGATCGGCTTCGGGCCCGATGGCCGCGCGCGCTTCATGTACATCAGCGACCGCGCGCTGGAGATGTTCGAGCTGCCGCCCGAGGTGATGGCCAACGACTATTACGCCCACCATGTGCGCGTGCACCCCGAGGATCTGAAGTACGCCGAGCGCCTGGGCCAGCCGCCCAAGCCCGGCCAGCCGCTGCACCCGGTGGATTTCGAGTACCGCGTGCTGCTGCCCATCAAGGGGCTGCGCCACTACCGGGGCCGCGCGCTGCCCGTGATCGAGGCCGATGGCCAGGTGGTCTGGTACGGCCACACGGCCGACGTGACCGACCAGAAGCTGCTGCAGGAGGCCCGCGTGGCCGCCCGCGCCGCCGAGAACGCCAACCGCGCCAAGAGCGAGTTCCTCTCGCGCATGAGCCACGAGCTGCGCACGCCGCTGAACGCCGTGATCGGCTTCGCGCAACTGCTGCGTCTGGACCGCGCCCAGCCCCTGGCCGAGACGCAGCGCAACAAGGTGGACCTGATCGAGCGCGCCGGCGCGCACCTGCTGGACGTGATCAGCGATGTGCTCGACCTGTCGCGCATCGAGGTGGGCGGCCTGCCCCTGACGCTCGAAGACGTGCCCGCCCGGCAGGTGATGGACGAGGCGCTGAACCTGGTCGAATCCATGGCCCGCGAGGCCGGCATCCGCCTCGTCTCCGAAGTGGGGCCGGCGCAGTGGCGCGTGCAGGCCGACCGCCTGCGCTTGCGCCAGATCCTGGTCAACCTGCTGAGCAACGCCATCAAGTACAACAACCCGGGTGGTCAGGTGACGGTGCGCCTGCGCCAGCCGCCGCCCGGCGAGGCCCCTGACGGCCCCAGCCTGCTGGCGCTCGAAGTGCAGGACACCGGCATCGGCATGACGCCGGACCAGCAGGCCCACCTGTTCGAATCCTTCAACCGCCTGGGGGC
This sequence comes from Candidatus Aquabacterium excrementipullorum, assembly GCA_019112875.1. Lineage (GTDB taxonomy): Bacteria > Pseudomonadota > Gammaproteobacteria > Burkholderiales > Burkholderiaceae_C > Aquabacterium > Aquabacterium excrementipullorum. The sequence goes on along the minus strand of DXIO01000040.1, from coordinate 7,209 downwards.
CGAGCGCACCGCCATCGAAGGCACGGGCATCGGCCTGGTGATCGTGCACCGCCTGGTCGACCTGATGCACGGCCGCATCGACGTGCACAGCGAGGCCGGCCAGGGCTCGCGCTTCACCGTCTGGCTGCCGGCCGCCTGCGACGACGACAGCGGCGAGGCCTGCGCGCCCGCGGCCAGCCCGCTGGCGGAAGCCCCGCGCGCCGGCCTCACGGTGCTCTACGCCGAGGACAACGAGGTCAACATCGACCTGGTGCGCAAGGTGCTGGAGCTGCGCCCGGCCTGCCACCTAGTGGTGGCGCGCAGTGGCGCCGAGGCGGTGGCCATGGCGGCGACCGTGCGCCCCGGCCTGCTGCTGCTGGACATGCACCTGGGCGACATGGACGGCTTCGAGCTGGTGAAGCGCCTGGAATCGATCCAGGCCTTGAGAGGCGTGCCCCGCGTGGCCTTCTCGGCCGATGCGATGAGCGAGCAGATCGACAAGGCCAAGGCGAGCGGCTTCACGGCCTACCTGACCAAGCCGCTGGACGTGGTGGCGCTGCTGCGCTGCGTGGACGAGTACACGGGCGTGGCGGGCATGGCTTGAGCGCAGGGCAGGCGCGGTGTCCTGATGTGGGCCCAGAATGGCGGGCATCCGACATCATCAAGACCCCGCAGGAGACACCCCGCCATGCCCGCCAACATCCTCAACCCCCTTGTCGCCATGATGGTGCTGACCTTCGTGGTGTGGGTCTTCATGTACGCGCGCCGCCTGGGCTACATGGTGCGCCACGGCATCGACGCGCAAGAGGTGAACACGCCGCAGAAGATGGCGCTGCGCCTGCCCGAATCGGTGGAGGCACCCTCGAACAACCTGAAGAACCTGTTCGAGCTGCCGGTGCTGTTCTACGTGATCTGCCTGACCCTGCTGCACCTGGGCTGGGTCTCGCCCACGGACGTGACGGCGGCCTGGCTCTTCGTGGGCCTGCGCGCGGCGCACAGCGTGGTGCACTGCACCGTCAACATCGTCAAGGTGCGCTTCGTGTTCTACCTGCTGTCCAGCCTGGTGCTGTGGTTCATGCTGGCGATGCTGCTGCGCCGGGTGCTGGCGCTGGGCTGAGGCGCTGATGTCCAGCCCAGCTCAGCCCGCGCTGAAGCCTCAGCCGCCGAACAGGCGCTTGGCGTACAGGCCCAGGCCGGTGGCCACCGAGGCCAGCCGGTCACCGCGTGCCGCGCGCGCCGTCGGGAAGGCGGCCGCCAGGCCATCGGTCAGCAGGCCCAGGCCGGTGGAGCCGCCGGTGAAATACAGCGCGTCCAGGTCCTCGGGCTTGAGGCCGGCGCGGGCCACGGTGTCGCGCGCGCAGGCCACGATGCGCTCCAGGTCGTCGCGCAGGGCCTGCGCCATGCCGGGCGCATCGAGGTGCGAGGCCAGGCCGGCTTCCACCATGCCCAGGTCGATGTCGGCGGTGCCGTGCTCGGCCACGGCGATCTTGGCGCCCTCGGCGCGGCCCAGCAGCGCATGGCCCAGGCGGTGGCGCACGGTGGACATCAGGCGCTGGTGGTGCACCGGTTCGCCGTAGAAATCGACCATGTTGGCCAGTTCGGCCACGCGTTGCGGTGCGTACACGGTGTTGACCAGGTGCCAGGTGCTGAGATCGAAGTAGACGCGGCTGGGCACGGGGCGCGCGGGCTGGCCCTTGACCTCGGGCCCGAAGGCGCCGAAGCCCAGCGGCGGCATCACGCTGCCCAGCGACACGCGACGGTCGAAATCGGTGCCGGCGATGTGCACGCCGTGGTTGGCCAGGATGTCGTCGCGGCGGTCCAGGCGCTTGGCGCGGTCGGGGCCCACGCGCACCACGGAGAAGTCGGAGGTGCCACCGCCGATGTCGGCCACCAGCACGATCTCTTCGCGCTCGGCGCGCTGCTCGTGGTCCAGGGCGGCGGCGATGGGCTCGTACTGGAAGGCGATGTCGGTGAAGCCCACCGCTCGGGCGGCGGCCTCCAGCGAAGCCTGGGCCTGGGCGTCGCGCGCAGGCTCGTCGTCCACGAAGAACACGGGGCGGCCCAGCACCACGTGGCTCAGCGCCTGTCCGCCGTCGGCCTCGGCCAGGGTGCGCAGGTGGCGCAGGTAGCCAGTGACGATGTCGAGGTACTTCACGCCGTGGCCGTGGCCCACCTCGGTGGTCTGGTCGATCAGGGCGGTGCCCAGCACGCTCTTCATGGAGCGCATCAGGCGGCCTTCGTAGCCATCGACGTAGGCCTGCACGGCGGCGCGGCCGAAGGCGCGGGGCAGCTCGGGGATGGGCGGGCGGTGCGCGGCGGGCGGCAAATCATCCGCGTCGGTGCAGTAGAAGACGGCCGTCGGCATGGTGGGCTGGCCGTTTTCCAGCGGCACCAGGCGCATGCCCTGGTCCCCGTTGGATGGGATGGCGATGGCGGAGTTGGAGGTGCCGAAGTCGATGGCGCAGTAGCTCATGGGAACGCGGGCGCCGCGAGGGCGCCGGGGGGAAAGGAAAAGCAAAGGGCGAAGGGGCGTTTATACCTCGCCCGGCGTTTCCTGGCCCGGCTTCAGGGCACGAAGCGGTAACCGACGCCCGTTTCCGTGACCAGGTGCCGGGCCTGCGAGGGATCGTGCTCGATCTTCTTGCGCAGGTTGGCCATGTGCACGCGCAGGTAGTGCGTGTCCTCGGCATGCGAGGGACCCCACACGGCATGCAGCAGCTGGCGGTGGGTGAGCACGCGGTCCGGGTGGGCGGCCAGGTGGGCCAGCAGGCGGTACTCGATGGGCGTGAGGTGCACGGGCTGGCCGGCGCGCTCGACCACGCGGCGGGTCTGGTCCAGCGTCACGTCGCCGAAGGTGGTGACGGCGGGCGCCTGGCCGCCGGGGCCCTGCGCGCGGCGGCGCAACTGGGCGCGCACGCGGGCCAGCAACTCGCCGGTGCCGAAGGGCTTGGTGAGGTAGTCGTCGGCGCCGGCATCGAGCGCGGCGATCTTCTCGGCCTCGGCGGTGCGGGCCGACAGCACGATCACAGGCACATGCGACCAGGTGCGCAGATCGCGGATGAAGGCCACGCCGTCGCCATCGGGCAGGCCCAGGTCCAGCACGACCAGATCGGGGCGGCGCGTGCCGGCGTCGATCAGGCCGGCGCGCAGGGTGGGGGCCTCGTGCACCTCCATCTGCTCGGCTTCCAGCGCCAGGCGCACAAAGCGGCGGATGTGGACGTCGTCTTCGACCAGCAGCAGGCGGGGGATCGGATCGCTCATAAGGTGTCCATGGCGGGCGGCTGGCCGCGCGGGATGCGGATCACGAAGCGGGCGCCGCCGCCGTCCCGGTTCATGCCGCGTATGGTGCCACCGTGCGCCTCGACGATGGCGCGGCAGATGGCCAGGCCCAGGCCCACGCCAGGCGTGGCGCTTTCCTTGTGGCCGCGCTCGAACTTGTTGAACAGGACTTCCTCGCGGCCCTTGGGCAGGCCGGGGCCGTGGTCGTCCACCCACAGGGCGATGTGCTCGGCCTCTGGGCTGGCGCCGATCTCCACGGGCGAGCCGGCGGGCGTGTACTTGGCCGCGTTCTCCAGCAGGTTGACCAGCACGCGTTCGATCAGCACGGCGTCGATCTGCACGAAGGGCAGGTCGTCTGGCAGGCGCACGCGCACGGCGCGCTCGGCCAGGGCCGGTCGGGCTTCGCGGATCGCGCTGCCGACGACTTCTTCCAGGGGCTGCCATTGCCGGTTGAGCTGCACGGCGCCGGCCTGCAGGCGCGCCATGTCCAGCAGGTTGGTGACCAGGGCATTGGTGCGCAGGGCCGCGTCGTGCAGCGCGGCGGCGGTGCTGGCGGCGGGCTCGGGCAGCGGCGGGCGCGCGTGCAGCAGGGATTCGGCCAGGCCCTGCACCGAGGCCAGCGGCGTGCGCAGATCGTGCGAGACGGCGGCCAGCAGCGAGTTGCGCAGGCGCTCGGATTCCATCTGCACGGTGCTGGCGCGGGCCACCTCGATGTAGTGGATGCGTTCGAGCGAGATGGCCAGCAGCGAGGCGCAGGTGTCCAGCAGGCGGCGTTGCTCGGGCACGGCCAGGCGGCTCGGATCCTCGGGCTGCACGGCCAGCACGCCGCGCAGGCGCATGGGCGCGGTCAGCGGCAGGTAGAGCACGGGGCTGGCGGTGAGCGTGTCGGTGCCGTGGCCGGCGGGCTCGGCCTTGGTGTAGCTCCACTGGGCGATGGCCGTATCGAGTTCGGGCGCGGGGGTAGAGGCGATGGGCTCGTTCAAGCGCTCTTTGCCCGGCTGGCCCGGCCCGTCTTCACCGGCCACCAGCAGGGCCGAGCGCGCACCGAACTCGGCTTTCAGGAAGCGCGCCGCGATCTCGGCGACCTGCTCGGGCATCAGGGCGCCAGAGAGGTCGCGCGACATCTCGTAGAGCGAGCGCATGCGGTCTTCGCGGCGCTGCGCCACCTTGGCCTGGTAGGTCAGGCCCGCCGTCATCTGGCCGATCAGCAGGGCCACGATCAGCATCACGGCCAGGGTCAGCAGGTACTGGAAGTCGCCCACCGCGAAGGAAAAGCGCGGGTGCACGAAGAGAAAGTCGAAGGTGCCGACCGCCAGCACGGCGGCCAGCACGGCCGGGCCGCGCCCGTGGCGCACGGCCACGATGACCACCGCCAGCAAAAAGAGCATGACGATGTTGGCCGGCTCGAACACATCCATCAGCAGCAGCGTGGCGCCGGCGGCGGTGAGGGCGCACAGCGCGGTGGCGAAGAGGTAGCCGCGCCAGGCGATGGGTTCTGGCGTGGTGAGTGCCTGCGGTGACGCGTTGCGCGCGGTGGCGGCCGGCAGGGCGATTTCCAGCAGGTCCAGGTCGTGGCCGAGTGTGGCGATGCGGGCGGCGAGCGATGGACGCCAGGGCCGAAGCCAGCGTGATGCGCTGTCGATCAATCCCTTGCGCAGGCTGCGGTCGGGCCGGCCCAGCACCACGCGCGAGAGGTTGTGCTGACGGGCGTAGCGCACCAGCGCCTCGGCCTCGTCTTGCCCTGCCAGCGTGGCGGTGGCGGCGCCCAGCTCCTGTGCGAGCTTGAGGCTGCGCAGCACGCGCTGGCGGGATGCATGGGGCAGGCGCTGCAGCGCGGGCGTTTCCACGTAGACGGCGTGCCAGGGCACGTCCAGGCGCGCGGCCAGCCGGGCCGTGGCGCGCACCGTCTTGTCGCCATGCTCGCCAGGCCCCACGCAGGCCAGCAGCGATTCGCGCACGCCCCACACGGGCTGCACCGCGCTGCGTTGGCGGTACTGCAGCATGTCGTCGTCGACACGGTCGGCCGTGCGGCGCAGCGCGAGTTCGCGCAGCGCGATGAGGTTGCCCTTGCGGAAGAAGTGGCGCGCGGCCTGCTGGGCCTGCTGCGGCAGGTAGACCTTGCCTTCCTTCAGGCGCCGCAGCAGGTCGTCGGGCGAGAGGTCGACGATGACCACCTCGTCGGCGTCGTCGAAGACCTTGTCGGGCACCGTCTCCCACACGCGGATGCCAGTGATGCCGCCGACCACGTCGTTCAGGCTCTCGAGGTGTTGCACGTTCATCGTGGTCCACACGTCGATGCCGGCGTCCAGCAGCTCCTCGACGTCCTGCCAGCGCTTGGGGTGGCGCGAGCCGGGCACGTTGCTGTGGGCGAGTTCGTCGATCAGGATCAGGGCGGGGCGGCGGGCCAGGGCGGCCTCGAGGTCGAACTCGGGCAAGGCCTTGTCGCGGTAGGGCACGAGGCGGGGCGCCAGGATCGGCAGGCGTGCCGGTGAGGGACCGCTTTGCGCATCCGCACCGTTGGTGTCGCCCAGCAGCGCCTGCGTCTCCGCCCGGCCATGCGTCTCGACCACGCCGACGAGCACATCGGTGCCTTGCGCCAGGGCCGCCCGCGCCGCCGACAGCATCGCGTAGGTCTTGCCGACGCCGGCGTTGGCGCCGAAGAAGATCTTCAGGCGGCCTCGGTGGGCGTCGGCCTCGTCCTGCTGGACGCGGGCGAGCAGGGCATCGGGGTCGGGGCGCTGGTCGTTCATCGTGGCGTGCGGCGGGGCCGCGCGATGCCCATCATACGAGGGCCCCGGTCAGTGCGTCGCATCGTCTCTCAAGGCGTCGAGCGCCAGGTTGAGCTGCAGCACGTTCACGCGGGCCTCGCCCAGGCCCAGCCAGGGCATCTCCGTGTGCCGCTGGATGAGTGCCTGCACGCGCTCGACCGGCAGGTGGCGTGCGCGGGCCACGCGGGCGGCCTGGTAACGCGCGGCCGCCGGGCTGATGTGCGGGTCCAGCCCGCTGCCCGAGGTGGTGACCAGGTCTTGCGGCACGGGCGCGGTGTTGCCCGGATCGGCGGCGCGCAGCGTGGCCACACGGGCCTTCACGGCATCGACCAACGCGGGGTTCAAGGGCCCCTGGTTGGCGCCGCCGGACAGGGCCGCGTTGTAGGGCATGGGCGCCGTGGCCGAGGGGCGGCCCCAGAAGTGGCCGGGGGCGGTGAAGTTCTGCCCGATCAGGCTGGAGCCGACCGGCTGGCCCTTGGCATCGCGCAGCAGGCTGCCGTTGGCCTGCTCAGGGAACAGGCCCTGCGCGATGCCGGTGGTCAGCAGCGGGTAGGCCAGGCCGGTGAGCAGCGACAGCAGCACGAAGAGCACGAGCGCCGGGCGCAGCAGGCTGCCGTTTGAGCCTGCATCGGTCTCAATGGCTTGCGCAGTGGTGGATGCATTCATGGTAACGACTCCGAAATAGGGAAAGCTCAGACCAGCCCCAGGCCGGACAGCATCAGGTCGATGGCCTTGATGCCGATGAAGGGCACGATCACCCCACCCAGCCCGTAGACCAGCAGGTTGCGACGCAGCAGCACGGCCGCGCCAAGCGGCAGGTAGGTCACACCGCGAAGCGCCAGTGGGATCAAAAAGACGATGATCAGCGCGTTGAAGATCACCGCCGACAAGATGGCCGACGAGGGGCTGGCCAGTTGCATCACGTTGAGCGCCGCCAGCGCCGGGTAGGTGCTGACGAAGGCCGCCGGGATGATGGCGAAGTACTTGGCGATGTCGTTGGCGATGCTGAAGGTGGTCAGCGCGCCGCGCGTCATCAGCATCTGCTTGCCGGTCTCGACGATCTCGATCAGCTTGGTCGGGTTGCTGTCCAGGTCGACCATGTTGCCGGCCTCCTTGGCGGCCTGCGTGCCCGAGTTCATCGCCACGGCCACGTCGGCCTGGGCCAGCGCGGGCGCGTCGTTGG
>DXIO01000039.1 GCA_019112875.1 Candidatus Aquabacterium excrementipullorum | reverse complement strand
CAGGCGACAAGGCCTGGTCGAAGATGACGGCCTGCGCGTGCTGATCAACGACCAGGTGCTTGATTTCATCGGCCTTGCCCGAACCGACGAAGAACGCGGCATCGGGAGCCTTGCGGCGCGCGATGACGCGCGCGATGGGCGCGTCGCCAGCCGATTCGGCGAGCAAAGCAAGCTCATCAAGGGTGGGGTCGAAGGACGAACCCGGCCCCAGATCGACCCCCACCAGCACGACCCGTGGAGGAACGTGGCGGGAGCGCTCGAACGGCTCTGAAGATGTCAAGGCGTGTCGGGCTTGGGTCGGTTCTGTGGCGATGGGAAGGTCAAGGACGCCTTTGAAAAAGCTCAGGCGTCGCCGTCTTCAGCGGCATGGAAATTGACCGAGCGGCCCGGCACGACGGTGGAGATCGCGTGCTTGTAGACCATCTGGGTCACGGTGTTGCGCAGCAGGACGACGTATTGATCGAAGGATTCGATCTGCCCCTGGAGCTTGATGCCGTTGACCAAATAAATGGACACGGGCACGTGCTCTCTGCGCAGAAGGTTCAGGAACGGGTCTTGTAAAAGTTGCCCTTTGTTGCTCACGATATGCTCCGTGATAAAAAGTTTGGGAAAGGACACCTTATCACAGGCTGCATCCGCATTTGCGGCAGGGTCTTGACCTGATTCCTAAGGCGGCGCGGAACTCGAATTCGCCCCGCGCGAGATCAAATGTAGCCTATTGCGCGACGTTTACGAGAAAACCCGGGGTGACGGGCTTATTCTTTCTCTGTAAAGGGGTTCGTCGACAGCTTCATTTCGATGCGCAGAGGCGTGCCCGTGAGCTTGAAGTGCGCGCGGAAACGCCCCTCCAGATAGCGCTTGTAGCTCTCTGAGACGTGCTCCAGGGCGTTGCCGTGGATGACGATGATGGGCGGGTTCTGGCCGCCCTGGTGCGCATAGCGCAGCTTGGGACGAGCCATGCCCCCACGCTGAGGCTGCTGGTACTGCACGGCCTCTTGCAGCAGGCGCGTGAGCACCGGCGTCGACATCTTGCAGCTGGCCGAAGCCCAGGCATCGCTGATCGCCTTCCACAACGGGCCGAGGCCCTGGCGCTTGATGGCGGAGATGTGCAGCACGGGCGCGAACTTCAGGAAGCCCAGGCGCGTCTCGATGGAGCGCTGAAGCATTTCGCGCTGGTAGGAGTCGACCGCATCCCACTTGTTGATGGCGACCACCACGGCGCGGCCCGATTCGAGCACGAAGCCGGCGATGTGGGCGTCCTGATCGGTGACGCCCTGCGTGGCATCGATCAGCAGCAGCACGACATTGGCGTCAGAGATGGCCTGGAGCGTCTTGACGACCGAGAACTTCTCGATGGCCTCGAAGACCTTGCCCTTGCGGCGCAGGCCGGCCGTGTCGATGAGCTCGAAGCGCTGCCCCTGACGCTCGAACGGCACCTTGATGGCATCGCGCGTGGTGCCGGGCATGTCGAAGGCCACCAGGCGCTCTTCACCCAGCCAGGTGTTGATCAGCGTGGACTTGCCGACGTTGGGGCGGCCGGCGACCGCCAGGCGCACGGGGCGGTCCGGATCGTCTTCCAGCAGGTCCTCGTCATCGCCATCGTCACCGAAGAAGTTGTCGAGCACCATGTCCAGCAGGCTGCGGATGCCCTGCCCGTGCGCCGACGAGATGGGAATCGGCTCACCGATGCCCAGTTCGTAGAACTCGGCAAGCTGGGGGGCATCCTGCATGCCTTCGGCCTTGTTGGCCGCCAGCAGCACCGTCTTGTTGGCGGTGCGCAGGTAGTTGGCGATGTCGTGGTCCTGGGCCGAGAGGCCACCGCGCACATCGACGACGAAGATGACGGCATCGGCTTCGGCCACGGCCTGGCGCGTCTGCTTGGCCATCTCCTTGAAGATGCCGTCGGTGCAGTCGGGCTCGAAGCCACCGGTGTCGATGACGATGTATTCGCGGGCGCCCTGGCGGCCCTCGCCGTAATGGCGGTCGCGCGTGAGGCCGGCGTAGTCCGCCACGATGGCGTCACGGCTCTTGGTGAGGCGGTTGAACAGCGTTGATTTGCCGACGTTGGGGCGGCCGACCAGCGCGATGACGGGTTTCATTCGAGGGGATCAGGCTGGCCGGGCTTATTGAGCCCGCAGCGCGTAGAGGGTTCCACCGCGGGTGGCCACCAGCAAGGTGCCATCCACGATCCTGGGCGCGCCGCTGAGGGCGTCGTCCAGCGAGATGCGGGCCACGGTGCGGCCATCGCTTGAGGACAGGAAGTGCAGTTGGCCGTCGTAGTCGCCCACGGCGATCAGGCCACCCCACAGCGCGGGCGTGCTCAGGGCACGGTGCTGGAAGCGGTCGATGCGCCAAACGACCTCGCCGGATTCTGCGCGCCAGGCGGTCAGTCGATCGGCGCTGTCGGCGCCCACCACGATGCGGTCATCGGCGGCCAGGCCCTGGTAGCCGGCCTGCGGGCGTGACCAGCGCAGGGTGCCGCGGTTCATGTCGACGCAGCCGACGGACAGCTGGAAGGCGCGCACGCAGAGATCATCTTCGCTGCGCACGGGCGGGCCGACCAGGTCGGACAGGCGCTCGACCTCGTTGCTGCCCCGGGGCAGGCCCAGGCTGGCCTCGGAACGGGCGGTGCCACGCAACGGGTCCAGGCCGATCAGGCGAGAGCCGACGCCGACCACCAGGGTGTCGCGAAAGGCCGCCAGCACGCCGGACTGGGCCAGGGCCAGCGGGTCGGTGCCGGGGCGCTGGAAGTTCCAGAGCCAGCGCCCATCTTGGGCGTCGTAGGCGCGCACGCTGCGGTCCACGGACTGCACGAAGACGCGCTCGCCGGCCACCAGCGGCGCGGTGATCACGCGGCCAGGCAGGCGGTCGCGCCACAGCGGCTTGCCGGCATCGAGCACGACGAGTTCGTTGTCGGTGGTGACGATGGCGGCGTAGCGGCCATCGCTGCCCACGCCGGCGCTGATCTTGGCGCCGACATCGGCCTTCCAGCGCTCACGGCCGGTGGCCGTGTCGATGGAGACGATCTGGCCATCGGTGCTGGCCACTGCCACGGCACCATTGCTCACCGCCAGCGACATGGGGCCCTCGGCCTTGCCGACGCGCACGCTCCACAGGGTGCGCACGGTCTGGCTGGGCTTGAAGGACTCCAGGTCCGCGGGCTTGGGCTTCGAAGAACCGCAGCCTGCCAGCACGGCGGCGGCCACCAGGACAGCACCGGCACGCCATGTCATCGTCAGTCTCGTCATGATCTGGGTGTGAAATTCGTGAAAGGAAGGGGCCTGCGGGGCCGCTCAGTGTGTGGGCGCGATGCCGGGCGGCAGGGCCTTGCCGCCACCTTGCACCACGGAGGGCGCGGGCGGCTCGCCCAATGCGGTCAACTTGCCTTCGATGAAGCGGCGGTAGTCGACCTTCGGGTCCATGGCCTTCCAGGCGGCCTGGTAGGCCTGCAGCGCTTCGGCCTTCTTGCCTTGGGCCGAGAGGATGTCGCCGCGGCGGTCATCGGCCAGGGGCTTGAACTCTTCGGGCAGCTTGGCGTCGACCTGCTTGAGGGCTTCGTCGTACTTCTTGGCGTCGAGCAACACGCCGGCCAGGCGCAGGCGCGCCACGGCGACCAGATCGTCGTTCTTGCCATTGTCGACGAGCCATTGCAAGCTGGCCTGGGCCTGGTCGGCTTTGCCCGCGTCGACCTGGGCACGCGCGGCCAGCAGCGCGCCCTGCTCGGTGAACGTGGCGCCGGCGTACTTGTCCTTCAGGTCGTTGAAGACACGGCCGACCTTGTCGGCATCGCCTGTGAGCACGGCACGGTCGAGCTCTTCATAGAGGCCGCCGGCCTTGGCGGCCTTGTCGTTCTGCCAGTAAAGGTAGCCGGTCCAGGCGGCGTAGCTGCCCAGGGCAAGCACCAGCACCCAGGTGACGAGGTTGCCGTATTTCTTCCACAGGTGCTTGGCCTGGTCGAGCTGCTCTTGTTGTTCGAGGTCGTAGGTGGCCATCGAAGTCCTCTGTTTCGCGCTGCGAGAATTATGGGGTTGAAGAAAGGATTATCGCCGGGCGACGGCTCAGCTCACCGAGCGCAGACCCGGGGCCCAGGCGGCCACGTCAGCCAGGGCCGCCAGGCGCTGCTCGCCGCCATCGCGCAGGGGCTTGATGGCCACCTCACCGCGCGCGGCTTCGTCCGGACCGAACACCAGCGCGAAACGGGCGCCGCTGGCATCGGCTTTCTTGAACTGGGATTTGGGGCTGGCGGGGCCGTCCTTGCCCGCCGGGTTCAGCAGCACCGACACGCCCTGCGCGCGCAACGCTTCGAGCGCGGTCATCACCTGCGGCAACGGCGTGCCGGCCAGCACGACGGCGAACGCATCGGGTGCAACGGGCGCAGGCACCTTGCCGACCTCTTCGAGCAGCAGCAGCAGGCGTTCGATGCCCAGACCCCAGCCCACGGCCGGCGCGGGCTTGCCGCCGAGTTGCTCGATCAGGCCGTCGTAGCGGCCACCGCCGCAGACGGTGCCTTGCGAGCCCAGGCGCTCGGTGATCCATTCGAACACCGTGAGGTTGTAGTAGTCCATGCCACGCACCAGGCGCGGGTTGACGCGGTAGGCGATGCCGGCGGCATCCAGCGTGGCCTTGACGGCCTCGAAGTGGGCCAGCGAGGCCTCGCCCAGGAAGTCGATCAGGCGCGGCGCGCCTTCGACCACGGGCTGCAGGGCCGGGTTCTTGGTGTCCAGGATGCGCAGCGGGTTGCTGTGCAGGCGACGTTTGGCCTCGTCATCCAGCAGGGCTTCGTTCGACTGCAGGTAGGCGATCAGGGCCTCGCGGTGGGCGCGGCGCTCATCAGGCTGGCCCAGGCTGTTGATCTCCAGGCGCACGTCGTCGCCGACGGCCAGGCCCAGATCGCGCCACAGTGCAGCGCTCATCAGGATGATCTCGGCATCCACATCGGGGCCGGCGAAGCCCAGCACTTCGGCACCGACCTGGTGGAACTGGCGGTAACGGCCCTTCTGAGGGCGCTCATGCCGGAACATGGGGCCGATGTAGTACAGGCGCTTGCCGCCTTCGTACAGGAAGCTGTGCTCGTTGATGGCGCGCACTACGCCGGCCGTGCCTTCCGGGCGCAACGTGAGCTTGTCGCCGTTGAGGCTGTCTTCGAAGGAGTACATCTCCTTCTCGACGATGTCGGTGACCTCGCCCAGGCCACGCACGAACAGGGCCGTCGGCTCGACGATGGGCACACGGATGTTCTGGTAGCCGTAGCGGCGCATCAGCGCGCGGACGGTGTCCTCCAGCCATTCCCACCGCGCCGACTCGGGCGGGAGGATGTCGTTCATGCCTTTGATGGCTTTGAGCTGTTCGGCCATGGGATCGTGAAAACAGGTCTCAGGCGGTGCGCAGGGCACACCAGCCGGTGATTAGGTTCAGAAGGCGCGCCCCGAGGAGGCGCGCAAGCGGCGTATTGTCTCAGGCCTGACAC
>DXIO01000038.1 GCA_019112875.1 Candidatus Aquabacterium excrementipullorum | reverse complement strand
AAGTCGGCGGGCAGCGCATTTCTGAAGATTTTTTCTCGCTGGCTGAGGATTTTGTTGGCGCCAGCGGCCCTACAGGCATGAATTTCAAAGTTCAGTGCCTCAGGGATTCAAATTCCGCAGCAAGCGCTCGTAGAACTGAATCATCTCCCCATACTGAGCCACACCAATCCGCTCATCCGTGCCATGCAGGCGCGCCATGTCCTTGGCCGTCACATGGATCGGCCTGAACCGCAAGATGGTCTCGGCCAGATCCGTGAAGTGGATGGAATCGGTACCGCCGATCAACAGCCCCGGTGCCACCACGGTGCCCGGCTGCAATTCCCGCAGGCTGCGCGCCAAGGCCTGGTAGGCCTTTGACTCCGTGCTGGACACGGCAGCGGCCTCGGCCCCCTTGGGCTGCCGCTCCACGCTCACGTCCAGCCCTTGCACCACCTGCTGCACATGCCGGACCACGTCCTGGCTGGTGTCGCCGGGCAGCAGCCGGTAGTTGATGGTGGCTGATGCAAGCCCGGGCACCACGTTCTCCAGCTCGCCCGCTTTCAGGATGGTCGGCACGGCCGTGGTGCGCAGCATCGCATCGGCGGCCGGGGTCTTGGCCAGCTCGCGCTCGATCAAGGGCCGCGTCAGCCACAGGTTGCTCAGCACCACGCGCATCGGGCCGCTGGCTTCAGCCGCCACCGATTCCATCATCTCGCGTGGCAGGCCTTGCAGCCGGCCCGGCATGGGCTGCGCTTCGAGCCGCTGCAAGGCCTCGGCCAGCACACCGATCGCATGGCGCTTGGGCGGCTGGCTGGAATGCCCCGGCTGCCCCTTGGCGGTGAGCTTGAGCGTGAGGTAGCCCTTCTGCGACATGCCCACCAAGGCCACGGGCGGCTTCACGCCAGGCACCATGCCATGCGTGATCACCATGCCTTCGTCCAGCAGGAACTCGAGCTTGATGCCTTGCTCGCGCCACAGCTTGGCCACTTGCCCGGCACCCTCGTCGCCGCCCACTTCCTCGTCGGCGTTGAAGAGCAGGTAGATGGTCTGGCGCGGCTTGAAGCCGGCCTTCACCAGCGATTCGACCGCTTCCAGAATGGCCATCACGCTGGATTTGTCGTCCCACGTGCCGCGGCCCCAGATGAAGCCGTCCTTGATCGCGCCCGAGAAGGGCGGCACCTGCCAGTCGCCCTCGGTGCCCGGCGCCACGGACACCACGTCCTGATGGGCCAGCAGGGCGATGGGCTTGGCCTGTGGATCCGTGCCTGCCCAGGTGTAGAGCAGGGCGTGTTTGCCGATGATCTGTCGGGTCAGCTTGTCATGCACACCTGGGTAGCTGGTCTCGATGAGCTGGCGCAAGGCCTCGAAGGATGCCGCGTTGGCGTCGGTGGCCGACCACACGGTGCGCAGCTGCACGGCCGCGCTCAGGCGTTTGGCCGCCGCGTCGGCATCGACCGCCACGCCTGGCCGAGGTTCGACCTGGATCTGGTGCGAAGGGAAACGCCAGGTTTGCCAGGCCAGGACCAAGGCCAGACCGAGCAGCAAGGCGGCCAGCAGCCACAGGATGCGTTTGATCAGCGAGGGTTTGCGGGACGACATGTCAGCCATGGTGCACCTGCTCCCTCAGGGCCGGAACGCTGCCCCGCCCCAGCAATCTTCTTCTCGTCTTCTCGATATTGCTCCGCAGCGCATACACCTCCTCCGCATGCGCCAGCGGCACCGTGATCTGGCTCGCCACGCGGTCCAGCTCATCGAGCTCGTTGAGCAACTCGGTCGCATCGCCATCGCCGTCTTCCATGCGCGCTTCCACCTCGCGCAGCCGCGCATACCAGCGGAACACGCGCTGGCGCACGCGGTAGGTGTACAGCGGCGGCACCACGCGTGAGAGCGGCAGCAGCAGCACGATCAAGCCGCCGATGACCAGCCACATGCGTTCCAGCAGGTTGCTGGCCCAGAAGGGCAGGTAGCGTTGGTAGAAGGGCGGCGTGCCGTTGATGGCGCGGTCGCCCTCGGGGCTCACGGGCAGCTCGCTGGTGCGCGTGTTCGGAAAATCCCGCGCGCCGTTGAACCAGCCCGATCCGCCGTGGATCTGCTGGGCCGCCTGCGCGAACAGTTGGCGCAGGGCGGGGTGGGTGTCCTCGTGCGTGAGCAGGGCGGTGGTGGCGGCCAGCAGGTGGATGTCGTCGGGCGGGAGGTCGCGGGCCAGGGCCACCATGCCGCGCGGCAGCGTCACCGTTTGCAGGAAGGGGAAGCGCCGGGCCAGGGCATCGGCCTGCGGCAGCTCGGCCAGCGCGATGCCGGGTTGCTGCAGCAGGCGCTGCACCACGGCGGATTCGGGCGCTGTCATCAGCACCAGCGCGTCGATCTGGCCGGTCTGCAGGGCCTGCTCAGCAGCTTCCGGCGCGAGCTGGCTGGCGATCACCTCGTTGGACATCACGCCGTTGGCCTGCAGCAGGCGGCTCATCAGATCCGGCACGCCGCTGCCGGGCTGGTCGATGTTGACACGCAGGCCGCGCAGCTGGGTCAGCGAGTGCAGGCGGGTGTCGGCAGGGGCGGTGGCATGCTTGTCGGCGGGCGTGCCTTTGCTGTTGGTCTTGTTGTTGTTGCTGAGCGCGGCGGGGCGGTAGAACAGCCACAGCGGCTCGTAGAACAGCGCGCCCAGCGACATCACGCCGTGCTCGGCATCGTCGCTCATGTCGGCGCTGCCACCGCGCACGAAGGCCACGTTGGCCTGGTGATCGCGCAGGGCCTGCAGGTTGGCGGCGGGGCCGTCGGTGGGCAGCAGCTTCACCTGGATGCCGTCGCGCTTCAGGGCTTCGGCGTAGCGCTGGCCGAACTCGGCATAGGCGCTGCCGGCGGGGCCCGTGGCCAGTGTGACGGTGCGCGGGGGTTGCGGGTCGAGCCACCAGTAGGCGGCGGCCAGCAGGCCCAGGGCCAGCAGCAGCACGGGGCCGGCCGAGGCCAGCATGTCGCGGATGGACAGCACGAAGAGAAGCAGCGCTTCCCTGATTTGACGGGTCATGGACAAGTTGAGGGTGGCAAGGCTGTCTCACTGTATGCCATGGCCGGCGGGCCGGGGTGTGACACGGTGTCGATTGGAGCGCGTGTTGGCAAAATCGGCTTATTCTTGTATATTGAACTGAACTATTCACAGTGTTCCTTTGACGCCATGCCGATCGGTTCCAGTTCTGAAAATTCAAGTCGAATCAAGGAGTTGGAGCGCGCCTGCGGCTTCGGCCCTCGCTCCGCCAAGGAGTTGATGAGTGCGCTGGGTGTCAGTCAACCAACCCTGTCACGAACTATTCAATCCCTTCCGGATGTGTTCACCACATTCAGGGTATCCGGTGACAGAACGCCGAAGTACGCCATGCTGAGGCGTTTGCCGGGCGGTTTGAACCCGCGCCAGTCGATCTCAAGGATCTCGAGCGCGGGTTCCATCGAGCCCTTTGCCGAGGTGGAGTTCCTGGCAGGCGGTGCCACCTTGGAGAGAACCCCCGAGAAAACGACCCTGTACGAGGGGCTTCCGCCTTACATGGTGTTTTCGTCGCCTGCAGGGTTCCTGGGGCGCCAGGTGGCGCGAGGCGCGGCGGCTTTGGACCCACAGTTCCCTGAAAGCCTCAAGGATTGGGGAGACGATCATCGTGTCGCCTACCTGTTCACGCGGGGCTTGAACCTGGCGGGCAATCTGGTCTACGGGGTGGCCTCGCTCCAACGTGAGATGGACTTCCGCAGGGTGGTGCCCACGCCCGCCGGGCAGGTGCTGGATCACTATGTGCAGATGGCGACCCAGCTCAAGGATTCGGCGCATGGATCGAGCGCGGGGGGCGAGCAGCCCAAGTTCCTGAGTCTGTCCGAAGGGGTGGGTCATGTCATCGTGAAGTTCGCCAAGCTTGGGGCCCGCATGGC
Source organism: Candidatus Aquabacterium excrementipullorum (assembly GCA_019112875.1). Lineage (GTDB taxonomy): Bacteria > Pseudomonadota > Gammaproteobacteria > Burkholderiales > Burkholderiaceae_C > Aquabacterium > Aquabacterium excrementipullorum. The sequence continues at coordinate 54,687 of DXIO01000038.1, read as the reverse complement.
GGAGCTGCTTCCGCTGGAGCACGAGGCCCTTCGGGCGTTGGCGGCCGTCGGTGTACCCTCGGCGGCAACGCGGCTGCTGGCCTCAAACGATTACGTGTTCCTGGAGGTTCAACGCTTCGATCGGGTCGGCGCGCATGGGCGGGTGGGGATGCTGTCCGCAGGCGCGATCGATGACGAATTCTTCGGGGCGCGGGACACCTGGTCGGAGTTCGCCGCGCGCTGTGTGCAGGCGGGATACCTGTCGACCCGGGACGCCCGGTATGTGGATGTCATGGCCGCTTTCAGCGAGCTGATCGGCAACACCGACAGGCATTTCGAGAACATCTCCGTGCTGCTGGGTGACGACGGTGAATACAGCGGTATCGCACCGGCCTACGACATTCTGCCGATGCGCTACGCATCCATCGGCGGCGGTGTGGATCCAGACCTGACGCCCATCGTGCCCAAGCTCAGCACCATTGGCGCCAAGCCCGATGTGTGGGCGGTGGCGGCCGAGGCGGCCGAGCGGTTCTGGGAGGCCGTGCGGCAGGATCGGCTGGCCTTGCCTGCCTCTGCGGCATTTCAGGCGCTGGCGGCAGACAACCTCGGCGTGGTGCGCGAGTTCGTCGCGCCGCTGTTACCGAGCACCGGTCGTGGCGCTTGACGGATGTCAGGCATCCAGGGGCCGGGCTTGGCGCGATGCCATGAAACGCGCGAGCCTGGCGATGCCTTCCCTCAGATCGTCTTGTGAGGCGGCATAGGACAAGCGCACGTACCGGCCCGCCCCGCTCACGCCAAAGTCATGGCCGGGCGTCAGCGCCACTTGCGCTTCATCCAGGGCCCGCTGGCAAAAGCGCATCGCATCCATGCCCGTGTCGCTCACATCGATGTAGACATAGAAGGCGCCATCAGGCCGCACGGGCACGGGCAGGCCGATGTCTTCCAGGCCCTTGAGCACCAGCGCGCGTCGCTCGGCCAGCTCTTGCTTGCGCGCTTCGCACTCGGCGATGGATTCGGGCGTGAAGCACGCCAGCGCGGCCATCTGCGCCGGGGTGGGCGCGCAGATGTAGTAGTTCTGCGCCAGGCGCTCCATGGCGGGCGCCAGCACATCGGGCACCACAGCCCAGCCCAGGCGCCAGCCCGTCATGCCGAAGTACTTGCTGAAGCTGTTGATCACGCAGGCGCCTGGGTCATGGGCCAGCACGGTCTGCGCGGCCTGGCCTGAGGCCGCATCGGCATCGCTCAGGTTCAGGTAGATCTCATCGACGATGCGCCAGGCCTGGTGCGCCTGGGCCCAGTCGCAGATGGCGGCCAGTTCGGCCGGCGGCACCGAGGTGCCGGTGGGGTTCGAGGGCGTGGCGATCATCAGGCCGCGGGTGCGGGCACTCCAGTGGCGCTGCACGGCGGCCAGATCGAGCTGGAAGCGCGCTGCGGCATCGGTGGGCACCAGGCGCACATCGGCGCCGAAGCCGCTGAGGAACTGCCGGTTGCAGGGGTAGGAGGGATCGCCCACCAGCACCTCGTCGCCCGGGTCCACCAGCGCGGCGGTGAGCAGCAACAGTGCGGCCGAGGCGCCGGCCGTGACCACCACGCGCTCTGGGCTGATGGTGACGCCGTGCGCGCGCTGGTAGAAGGCGGCGATGGCCTCGCGCAGCGCGGGCAGGCCCAGCGCGCCGGTGTAGGGCAAGGGCGTGTTGGCGGCCATGATGCGCTGCAGCTCGGCGCGCACGGCGGGCGGGGCGCCGAAGTCTGGCTCGCCCAGGTTCAGGCGAATCACGCGGTGGCCGGCTGCTTCGAGCGCGGTGGCGTGCTTGCCGAACTCCATGGCCAGGAACGGGGCGATGGCTTGGGCGCGTTGGGAGATCTTCATGGCGGGGCAGTTTAGCCCCGGCGCCAAGCCGTCATCACGCGCTGGTTTTGCGCCTGATCAGGCCCATGACGAGCAGGCCGCTTGCGCCCAGCAGCACCGCGGAGCCTTCGGGCACGGACGAGGTGATGACCGGCACGGCCTGGCCTGGATCAAAGGTCAGTGACATGCCTTCGGACAGATGGATGGCGGTGATTTCGAGCGTGTGCCCGAAATCAGCGGTGCCGCCGTTCAAAGTGCCGGCATACAGGGAAAGGTCGAAGGCATAGAGGTACTTTCCGCAAAGCTGGTTGTTCAGCCCACCGCAGGGAAACGCTAGCCCGATGGCTGTTACTGAGAAGCTGCGGTCGATCACAGCTTCATGATTGCCTCTTTCGAAGTCGCCGGCGATCAGCACTTGGCTGTGAGCCTGCATTTGCGGGTGATCGATGTCAGACATGATCGGAATCAGGCCGTCCACAGCCCATGTTTCCGGACCTTGCCAGGCGGGCACTGGGCCGAGGCCCACAGCCGTCGCATATACGCCAGCGACCGAGGGTTCAGGGAAGACGCTGCCATCCTGGACCAGAGACCCCGTAAGGCGTAGATCAATGGTGATGGCGCCACCTTGTTCCATCAAAGTGAAGTAGTGAGCATCGGCTATACCGACTGCGCCCGCACCAAAGTCGTCAAGTGATTGGTTGCTGGCTTGGGCTGTCACGCGCAATTTACTGTCGTTGACGGAGGCTGACGCTGACGCATTGGCGTTGTCGCCATCAACGGTCACGAAGAGCGGTTGGGCCAAGCCCAGTACAGGGGTGTCCTCCACTTCCTGATCGGCCGCACCGCTCGCACCAGCCCAGACGTAGGTGCTGCCGGAAAGCACGTACCAATGTCCCAGCTGCCCTCCGCCGTTGATCCAGGAGGTATCAGTCGGTATGCCGACCGGGCCCAGGCCCGGAATCTGGGCCGCGGCCTGAGCGGTAGTCGCGGCCATGAGCGTCACGGACGCAATGAAACCTGCCGTCAGCGAACGGCTGAAGCGCTTGATCATGAGTTTCCCTGAAGGATTGATTTATAGGTGGGCGCCATATTAAGCACTTGAGGGGCGGAATGGCGTGTGCAAGGGGTCGCCCTTATGGGGGAGACCTTGATGGCAAAACCGTGCCATAAGCGGACATCAACAAGTCAGCAGCGTTGAAGCTATCCTGCCCGCCATGTTGTTCAAACAGAGGGATGGGACGCCATGACAGACCAAACAATCCGCTTCGAAGACGGCGCGAGCTACGAACAAATGATGGGCCGCTGGAGCCTGCTGGTCGGCGAGCGCTTTCTGGATTGGATCAACCCGCCCAAGCAAGCCAGCTGGGTGGATGTGGGCTGCGGCAACGGCGCCTTCACCGAACTGATCGTGCAGCGCTGTGCGCCTTCCAGCGTGCACGCCATCGACCCTTCCGAAGCGCAGCTGGCCTATGCGCGCCAGCGCTTGCAAGCCGATGCGCCCGTCACGTGGGTACAGGGTGATGCGCTGCACGTGCCCGTGCCCGACGCCAGCCGCGATGTCGCGGTGATGGCCCTGGTGCTGTTCTTCGTGCCCGACGCGGCCAAGGGCGTGGCCGAGATGTGCCGCGCCGTGAAACCGGGCGGCATCGTGGCGGCCTACCACTGGGACATGCTCAACCGGGGCTTTCCGCTGGCGGCCATCGGGCAGGAGATGCTCAAGATCGGCCTCACGCCCAGCATGCCGCCCAGCGTGCAGGCATCCACCATCGAGGCATCGCAAGCCCTGTGGCAGCAGGCTGGCCTGCGTGATGTGCGCACCACCCAGATCACCGTGCAGCGCGAGTTCAGCAGCTTCGATGAATACTGGAACAGCGCCGCCGGCAGCAACATGATCCGCTCGATGATCGATGACCTGCCCGCCGATCAGAAGGCGGCCTTGAAGGGCAACGTGAAGCGCCGGCTGGAAGCGGGCGATGGGCCGTTCACCGTGAGCGCGCGGGCCAACGCGGTGGTGGGCATCCGCTGATGGGGTGTGCTGGGCGCGTGCTCAGCGTCCCTGCGGCTGTGGATCGCCATCGACCACGAAGCGCCGGCTGAACCCCAGGCGGCGGCTCACGCCCCGGGGCTCGGACACCAGCGGCAGGCGAAACTGGCTTTGCCCCAGCAGCCGCACTGTCCATTCGGTGCTGCCGATGAAACGGAAGCTCACCGTGTCGGGCGGGTGCAGCGCCAGGTCGGTGAACGAGCCGGTGCTGTAGGCTGCGCCCAGTTCGGCCGCGTCCAGGGTCTGCAGATCGGCATCGAGCAGCACGATCCTCAGCGCTTCTTCATACGGCACGTCGTCGGTGATGAACAGCAGGTGCTGGCCTTGCCATTGCACGGCGGCTTCCAGCACGGCCCCTGGCAGAACGTGGCCGGTGGGTTGGCCGTCCAGCAGCAATGCGCTGCGGGGCTCGTCGTCCTCGTTCTGCTGTGGCTGGCGGGCCAGTGAAAACTGGTGGGTGATGCGCATGGTGGATGCGGGTCATCCTATCGCCGATGGGCGCTGCGCGGTCGGCTGGTGAAGACCCTGGGTGTCGCAAAATCTTCCTTCATTTGTCGCGCTTATCTCTCACGCCTTGCTGGCCGATACCCGTAAAGTCACCTCCACTGACGGAGGAGGACCGCCCCATGAGCAAGCACGCATCCGAAGCGCCCGTGATCGTCCCGCGCGAGAAGCTGGATTTCGACCTGGAAGGCGACATCCCCCAATACTGGTTCGGGGGTGACGCGTTCAAGACGCGCTATTTCGATGCCATGTCCACCATCTTCCCGGAAGGCGAGCGCTACTTCATCAGCTGCGTGCGCGATTTCCGCGACGACATCACCGATCCGCAACTGCTGGCCGATGTGAAGCACTTCATGCGGCAGGAGGGGCAGCACGGCATCGTGCACAGCCAGTACAACGACCGCCTGCGCCGCCAGGGCATCGATGTGGACAAGCTGGAGGCTTTCCAGCGCCACATGATGTTCGACGTGGTGCGCAAGCACATGCCGGCCGAGATGACGCTGGCCGACACCGCCGCCGCCGAGCACCTGACGGCCACGATGGCCGAGGCGCTGTGCGAGGACTCCACCGTGCTGGCCCAGGCCGACCACCGCATGCGCGCCATGTACGCCTGGCACGCGATGGAAGAGATGGAGCACAAGGCTGTGGCCTTCGACGTGCTGCAGAAGGTGGCCAAGGTGGGCTACTTCCGCCGCACGCTGGCCCTGGTGCTGGTGACGCTGGGCTTCAACCTCAACGTGATGCTGACGACCAGCTACATGCTCAAGGTCGATGGCTTCAGCCGTGGCCAGCGCTTCAAGATGATCGGCAAGGGCCTGTGGTGGCTGTTCGGCTGGAACGGTCTGTACTCGCGCCTGACGGGCAAGTACCTGCGCTACTTCAAGCCGGGCTTCCACCCCTGGGACACGGGCGTGATCAAGAGCTACCAGGTGTGGGTGGACACGTACAACCGCACGGGTGATCCGATCCAGGCGGGCGAGGCTTTGCAGGCGTTGCACGCGGCCTGATCGTTTTCTGCGTGCTGTGCTGGCCTTGACATCAGCGGGTAGCGGTGGGCCAGTTGTCGAACAGCTGGCGGGCCGGGTTGACGGTGCCGCATTCATCGGGCCGGTAACCCACCAGATCACGGAAGGCGGCCTGGCAGGCCTCGCTGCGCAGCAGGTCGATCAGGCGGCGCATGCCTTTGGATTCGAGCACGGCGGGTGATACCAGCAGGCCGTAACGCTCGGTCTGCACGGGGATGAACTCCAGCCCGAAGCGGCGCGCAGACGTTTCCACGCCAAAGCCCGCGTCGGCCATGTCGCTGGCCACGTAGGCGGCCACGGCCGAATGCGTGTGCTCGCCGGTGGCGCGGTGGGCCAGCGGGGCCGGGTCCAGGCCCTCGCGGCGCAGCAGGGTTTCGAGCAGCAGGCGGGTGCCGGAGCCGTGGGCGCGGCCCACGACGCGCACATCCGGGCGCAGCAGGTCGGCCACGCCATCGATGTGCAGCGGGTTGCCGGGCTTGACCATCAGGCCCTGGCGGCGCGTGACCATGTGCACGTAGTGCCAATCAGGCTGCAGCCAGCGCTGGACCTGGCGCAGCACCTCGGCCTGGGCCTGGCCTTGCGGCAGGTGCAGGCTGGCCACGTCGGCCTGGCCGGCGTGCAGGGCGGCCAGGGCCTGGCTGCTGTCGGTGTAGCGCCAATCGAGCGGCTCGCCGGCCTCGCCCAGCAGGCGCTGCAGGATCTCGATGGCGAAGCCGTGGCTGGCGCACACGCGCAGGGGCCGATCGGTGTCGCTCAGCACGCGGTGCAGCTCGGTCTGCAGCTCGAAGGCCAGGCTATCGAGCTGGGGGCGCAGGCGCGCCTCGAAGCGGCGCTGGGCCCAGACCAGGGCCTCGCCCAGGGGCGTGAGCTGCGAGCCCTTGCCCCGCGCCATGGTGACCAGCGGGGCGCCCATGGCCGTCTCGGCCTCGTGCACCAGCTTCCAGGTGTGGCGGTAGGACGCGCCCGTGGCCTTGCACGCGCTTGACAGGCTGCCGTGGGCCTGGATGGCCACCAGCCAGCCCAGCACGCGCGGCGGCAGGGCCAGGCCGCCAGGGCCGGTGACCTGCCAAGCCGGGTCGATGTGGACGTGGAGGGCTTTCATATGCTGTGTAGAGCATATGTTATCGGCTCTGGAGGGCTTATTGCCAGGGGGGCTGCCCCGGCCTACAGTGCCGTGGCATAAGTGTGTGGTGCGGTTCGATCAGGCTGTGCGGCGCACATGTTCATCAAGACATAAGCGCCACGCTGTACACGCCCATGAGCGAAGCCAAGATCCAGTTTTACAAGGGCCCCGCCGGGGGCTGGGGCGCGCTGCGCAGCGTGGCCCGCCAGTTGCTGCAGCACCGCATCGCGGCCAAGGGTTCGCGCACGCTGCTGTCGGCCAACCAGCCCGATGGCTTCGATTGCCCGGGCTGTGCCTGGCCGGATCGGCAGCACACCTCCAGCTTCGAGTTCTGCGAGAACGGCGTGAAGGCGGTGGCGGCGGAGGCCACGGCCGACCGCGCCACGCCCGAGGTGATCGGCCGGCACACGGTGACCGAGCTGCATGGCTGGAGCGACCACGCACTTGAAGCCATGGGCCGCCTGACCGAGCCCATGGCCTACGACCTGGTGACGGATCGCTACCGCGCCATCGGGTGGGACGAGGCCTTCGCCACCATCGCGCGGCACCTGCGCGCCCTGCCATCGCCTGATGAAGCCATCTTCTACACCTCGGGCCGCACCAGCAACGAGGCGGCCTTTCTGTACCAGCTGTTCGTGCGCGAGTTCGGCACCAACAACTTCCCGGATTGCTCCAACATGTGCCACGAGCCCAGCGGCACGGGACTTAAGGGGAGTGTGGGCGTGGGCAAGGGCACGGTCACGCTCGATGATTTCGAGCAGGCCGACTGCATCCTGATCTTCGGGCAGAACCCCGGCACCAACCACCCGCGCATGCTGGGCGAGCTGCGCGCGGCGGCGCGGCGTGGCGCGCGCATCCTGAGCTTCAACCCGCTGCGTGAGCGGGGGCTGGAGCGCTTCGCCGATCCGCAGAGCCCGGTGGAGATGCTGAGCGGCGGCGCCACCACCATCACGTCGGACTACTTCCAGCTCAAGGTGGGCGGCGACATCGCGATGCTCAAGGGCATCATCAAGCACCTGCTGGTGCTTGATGATCAAGCCGTGGCCGCCGGCCAGCCGCGTGTGCTGGACACGGACTTCATCGCCGAACACACGCAGGGATTCGAGGCCTTGCGCGAGGACATCGAGGCCGAAGACTGGGCGCTGATCGAGCGCGAATCGGGCCTGTGGCGCGAGCGCATGGTGCACGCGGCCGAGGTGATCGCCAATTCGAAGAAGGTGATCGCCTGCTGGGGCATGGGCATCACGCAGCACCGCCATGGCGTGGCCGCGGTTCAGATGATCGCCAACCTGCTGCTGCTGCGCGGCATGATCGGCCAGCCGGGCGCGGGCCTGTGCCCGGTGCGCGGCCACAGCAATGTGCAGGGCGACCGCACGATGGGCATCTACGAGAAGCCCGCGCCGGCCTTTCTGGACCGCCTGAAGGCCGTGTACGGCTTCGAGCCGCCGCGCCATGACGGGCACGACACCATCGGCGCGATCGAGGCCATGCGCGATGGGCGTGCCTCGGTGTTTTTCGCGATGGGCGGCAACTTCGCGGCCGCCACGCCCGACACGCCCACCACCTGGGCCGCGCTGCGCCAATGTGCGCTGACGGTGCATGTGGCCACCAAGTTCAACCGCAGCCACACGGTGCTGGGCCGCGAGGCGCTGGTGCTGCCCTGCCTGGGCCGAACCGAGATCGACCAGCAGGCCGCCGGGCCGCAGCACGTGAGCGTGGAAGATTCGATGAGCATGGTGCACCTGTCGGCGGGCATCAACGAGCCGGCTTCCGAGCATTTGCTGTCCGAGCCGATGATCGTGGCGCGGCTGGCGGCGGCGGTGCTGCCCGACAGCCGCGTGCCCTGGCTGTGGCTGGTGGAGGACTACGACCGCATCCGCGAGCACATCGAAATGGTGTTCGATGATTTCAAGGGCTTCAACGAGAAGGTGCATCACCCGGGTGGTTTCCGGCTGCGCAACACGGCCGGTGAGCGCGTGTGGGTGACGCCGTCGGGCAAGGCGCAGTTGATCCCGCATGCGATCCCGATGGACACGGCGGTGCACCAGGCGCAAGCCGCGGCGCGTGAGGGCTTGAATGCCGGCAATGCCGGGCCGGTGTTCACGCTGACCACGGTGCGCTCGCACGACCAGTACAACACCACGGTGTACGGCCTGGACGACCGTTATCGCGGTGTGTTCGGCCAGCGGCGCGTGCTGTTCATCCATGCCGATGACCGCGCCATGCTGGGCTTGTCCGAGGGCGCCTGGGTCGATCTGATCGGTGCGGCGGTGGATGACGCGGTGGTGCGCGAGGCCAAAGGCTTCCGCCTGGTCGACTACGACATCCCGCGCGGCTGCGTGGCCGGCTACTACCCCGAGACCAACGTGCTGGTGCCGCTGGCCAGCCATGCGCTGGGCGCGCGCACGCCGACGTCGAAGTCGATCCCTGTGCGCCTGCGGCCTGCCGTGGCGCCGGCCAAAACGGAGGCGGCATGAGCGCGCTGGCCGATCCCGTGGTGGTGCGCCCGTCGCAGGGCATGGCGCGCGTCGCCGTGACCCGCCATGCGGGCGCGAACACCCAGCACTTGGCCGACCAGGTGATCGACGAGCAGCCGGTGGCGCTGGTCTACAACGGCGTGTCGCACGTGGTGATGATGGCCACGCCGCTCGATCTGGAGGATTTCGCGCTGGGTTTTTCGCTGTCGGAGGGGCTGCTGACATCGCTGGATGAGCTGCGCGACATCGAGGTGCAGGCAGGATCGCTGGGCGTATCCGTGCAGTTGCAGGTGTCGCCGCGTGCTTTCGATCGGTTCAAGGACAGGCGCCGCCAACTGGCGGGGCGCACGGGCTGCGGCCTGTGTGGCATCGACAGCCTGGAGTCCTTTCATGAGAGCCTGCCGACCGCGTCATCGTTGGTGCGCACGCGACAAGCCGATCCGAAGGCGGTGTGGACCACCGAGGCCATCAGCCATGCCTTCCGCGCCCTGCCGCCTTTGCAGGCCCTGCAGGCGCAGACCGGTGGCTGCCATGCCGCCGCCTGGGGCCTGCCTGGCCAGGGCATCGCGCTGGTGCGCGAGGACGTGGGCCGCCACAACGCGCTCGACAAGCTGATCGGCGCCCTGGCCCGCGAAGGCGCGCTGGCGCCCGAAGGCCTGGCCCTGGTGTCCAGTCGCGCCAGCCACGAGATGGTCAGCAAGTGCGTGCGCGCGGGCATCGGGGCCATGGCCGCGATCTCGGCGCCGACCACGCTGGGCATCGACCTGGCGCGGCGCAGCGGCCTGCGCCTGTTCGGTTTCTGCCGCAACGATTCCGCCGTCGAATACGCCTGAGGCCTGAAAAGACAAGGCGCAAAGTGAAAGGCGCGGCCTGTCGAGGGCCGCGCCTTTTGCTTGGATGAGGCAGGGCACGAATGCCCCGCCATCAGGCTGAAGCTCAGGGGTGATACGCCTGCTCGCCATGCGAGCTGATGTCCAGGCCCTCGCGCTCTTCCTCTTCGCTCACGCGCAGGCCCAGCAGCAGATCCGCCACCTTGAACGCGATGAACGATGCGACGCCCGACCACACCACGGCCACGCCCACGCCCCACAGCTGGCTGATCAGCTGCGTGCCGATGCTGTAGGTGCCCACGGCGTTGGCCACGTAGTCGTACACGCCCGTGCCGCCCAGGGCCGGCGAGGCGAACACGCCCGTGAGCAGGGCGCCCAGGATGCCGCCCACGCCGTGCACGCCGAACACATCGAGACTGTCGTCCACGCCCAGCATGCGCTTGAGGCCGTTGACGCCCCAGTAGCAGACGACACCGGCCAGCAGGCCCATCACCAGCGCGCCCATCGGGCCGACGAAACCGCAAGCCGGCGTGATGGCCACCAGGCCCGCAATGGCGCCCGAAGCCGCGCCCAGCAGCGACGGCTTGCCCTTGGCCAGCCACTCCACCAACGTCCACGACACGGTGGCCGCGCAGGTCGCCAGGAAGGTGGTGATGAAGGCCAGGCCGGCGGTGCCCGAGGCTTCCAGGTTGGAGCCCACGTTGAAGCCGAACCAGCCCACCCACAGCAGCGAGGCGCCGATCATCGTCATCGGCATGTTGTGCGGGGGCATGGGTTCCTTGCCGAAGCCCTTGCGGCGGCCGATCAGGAAGGCGCCCACCAGGCCGGCCATGGCGGCGTTGATGTGCACCACGGTGCCGCCAGCGAAGTCGATCGCGCCCTTCTGGAACAGGAAGCCGGCGGTGGCCGTGGCCTTGTCGGCGGCGTCAGCGCTGGTGTAGGCATCGGGGCCGGCCCAGTACCAGACCATGTGCGCCAGCGGCAGGTAGCTGAAGGTGAACCACAGCACCATGAACAGCAGCATGGCCGAGAACTTCACGCGTTCGGCCAGCGCGCCGATGATCAGCGCGGGGGTGATGGCCGCGAAGGTCATCTGGAAGGCGATGTAGAGGTACTCCGGCACGGCCACGCCCTTGCTGAAGGTGGCGGCCAGGCTGTCCGGCGTCACGCCCTTCAGGAAGAGCTTGTCGAAGCTGCCGAAGAAGGCGTTGCCCTCCGTGAAGGCCAGGCTGTAGCCGTAGATGCACCACAGCACGCCCAGCAGCGCGAAGGTGAGCAGCACCTGCATCATCACCGACAGCATGTTCTTGGAGCGCACCATGCCGCCGTAGAACAGCGGCAGCGCGGGCACGGCCATCATGATCACGAGCAGTGTGGCCACGATCATCCAGGCCGAATCGCCTTTGTTGACGGTGGGGGCGGCGGGCGTGGCCTGCGCGGCAGCAGGTGCCGCGGTGGCCGCGACAGGGGCGGCGGGTGCCGGGGCGGCATCGGCCGTGGGCGCGGCCACGGTGGCCGTTGCGGCGGGTGGTGCGGCCGTGGCGGCGGGCTCCTCGGCGTGCACCGTGGACATCAGCGCGCCGCACAAGGACAGTGCCACCAGGCAGTGTTTCAACATCGTCATGGTGATTCCAATCGCGTGGCCACCAGACCACCTGGCAGCTTCTGACCTCACCAAGCAACGCCCATGCCAAAGTTTCCTGTCAGTGAACTGTTGTGCGCCACAAGAAACTGCGGTTCAGCGTGGGCGCAGGGTTTCGAGCTGCTGCACCCCGGCGTCGAGCATGCGCTGCAGCAGGGGCTGCACGGTCTGCGCCCTGCTGGGCTCGTAGCTGAAGGGCGCGTCCTCCTGCATGTAGAGCAGCTGGCTCATCTCCAACTGGATGGCGTGCACGTGCTGGTCAGGCTGGCCGTAGTGGCGCGTGATGTAGCCGCCCTTGAAGCGGCCGTTGACCACGTGGCTGAAGGGGCCCTGTGCGGCCACGTTCACCACGGCGTCGATCAGTTGTGGTGCGCAGCTGCGCCCATCGGCGGTGCCGAAGTTCAGATCGGGCAGGCGGCCGTCGAACAGGCGGGGCAGCAGGCTGGCGATGGAGTGGGCGTCCCACAGCAGCACGGCGCCGTGCTGCGCCTTCAGGCGGTCGAGCTCGGCGCGGATCTGCTGGTGGTAGGGCTGCCAGTAGGCGGCCAGGCGGCGGGCCTGCTCGGTGGCATCGGGCACGTGGCCGGGCAGGTAGAGCGGCTCGCCACGGAAGGTGTCCGCCGGGCACAGCGTGGTCGTGGTCTGGCCGGGGTAGAGGCTGGCGCCATCGGGCGGGCGGTTCAGGTCGATCACGTAGCGCGAGATGCGTGCGCGGATGATGGACGCGCCCATGCTTTGGGCGAAGCCGTAGAGCTGGTCGAGGTGCCAGTCGGTGTCCTGCTTGAGGCTGGCGATGTCGGCCATGCCGGCCTGCAGCTCGGGCGGGATCTCGGTGCCCAGGTGCGGGATGGAGATCAGCAGGGGCAGGGTGCCCTGGGTGAATGAATAAGTGGCGGTGGTGTCGGTCACGTGAATTCCTCGTCAGGGCAGGAGAGCGCGCTGTCGGGCAGCGCGGGGATGCGTTGGCGGATGGCGGGGGCCGTGTGGTGGCGGATGACCTCGCGGGTCACGCGCACGACCTCGTCGTCCAGGTCGGCCCACTCGCCCTCGCGGGAGAGCAGGAAGAAGTGGCGCTGGCCCAGGCGCGCGGCGGGCAGGGGCAGCACCTGCACGTCATCGAGGTACTGGCGCGATTGCCACAGGCACAGCGGCGTGGTCAGCGCCCAGCCCAGGCCCGAGGCCACCAGGCTGAGCAGCGGGTCGGTGGCGTCGAACTCGTAGGTGCGTTCGGCCTGCACGCCGATGTGGCGCAGGTAGCGCTCGATCTGCTGGCCGATCACCGAGCGCTGGCTGTAGCGGATCAGGGGCAGCGGGCCAGCTGCCGTGGTGAGTGCCTTCAGCGAGGCCAGCGGCGGCACCTCGTGTCCCTTGGGGAACACGGCCACCCAGGATTCGGAGAACAGCAGGCGCTGCGTGACGCGCGGATCCTGCACGCCGGCATCGGTGCAGATCACCATGTCCAGCTCGCGGCCCTGCATCTGTTCAGCCAGCGTGGGCGTCAGGCCCGACCACATCTGGAACTGGCGGGCCTTGCCCGTCATCGCGCGGATCAGCTGCGGCCCCACCGTGGCGGCGAAGGAATCGACGCAGCCCAGGCGGATCTGGGCCAGTTCGTGCCGGGCCGAGGCGCGCACGTGGTCCATGGCCGAGCGGGCCTGCGAGAGCAGCTGGGCCGACACCTCGTGCAGCAGGCGGCCGGCGGGCGTGGGGCGGGCGGGGCGCACCTCGCGGTCCATCAGCTGCAGGCCGAGGTCTTCCTCCAGCGATTTGATGGACTGGCTGACGGCGCTCTGGCTCAGGCCCAGGCGATCGGCCGCGAGCGCCATCGAGCTGGCGTCGCAGACGGCCACGAAGGTTTCCAGCGCGCGCAGATCGGGCAGGCCCGTGCGGCGTGGGTTGACGGCAGACGGCTTGCTTTCGGCCATGGTGAGCATCCTCGGGGTCTTGCTGAAGCGGCACTTCAACATCAGTCATTCAGGATCTTTGCTGAAGTGTTGCTTCATCTAGCAAGTGCCGTGCAAGGTGTGCCTAGGCTTGACCCCATCGCAACCCCATCCCCTCCCAAGAAAGGCTGACGATGGAAAACTTCGACGCCATCGTGATCGGAGCCGGCGTCATCGGCTCGTCGGTCGCCTACCACCTGGCCCGCCTGGGCGCCAGGAAGGTGCTCGTGCTGGAGCGCTCGCAGATCGGCGCCGGCACCAGCACCCAGTCGTCCGGCATCCTGCGCACGCACTACTCCGTGATGGAGAACGTGGAGCTGGCCAAGCGTTCCTGGTCGGTCTTCAACAACTTCGCCGAGTACCTGGGCGATGAAGAGGCCTCGGCCGGCCTGGTCAAGTGCGGCTACCTGATCTGTGCGCCCGATGGCCCCAAGCTCTCGCCGCTGAAGGCCGCGTTGGAAGGCCAGCGCGCCAAGGGCATCGAGGTGCAGTTCCTGGGCCGTGACGAGGCCCGCTCGCTGCTGCCCATCGCCCACTTCGACGATGCCGCGCTGATCGGCTACGAGCCCGAGGCCGGTTTCGCCGATGCCTACCTGGTGGCCACCAGCTTTGCGCGCGCGGCCCGTCGCCTCGGCGTCAAGATCATGGAAGGCGTGAACGTGGAGCGCCTGCTGGTCGACAACGGCCGCGTCTATGGCGTTGAAACCTCGCAAGGCACCTTCCGCAGCGACACGGTGATCAGTGCGCAGAACATCTGGGCGCGCGACATCGAGCGCTGGACAGGCATCGCCACGCCCGTGGCCGCCGAGCGCCACACCGTGCTGGCGCTTGAATGCCCGGATGCGGCCTACAGCTTCAAGATGCCCGTGTTCAAGGACCTGGGCTCGCCCGGCATGCTGTACTGCCGCAGCTATGGCGGCAACCAGATGCTGGTCAGCGAAGGCATCGTCGGCGAGACGCTGCCCGAGCCGGACAACGAGCAGGGCGACATCTCGATGGACTACGTGGTCGAGATCGGTGCGCAAGTGGCCGAGCGCTTCCCGGCGTATGAAGCCGCGGGCCTGGCCTCGTCATGGACGGGCGTGTACGACGTGACGCCCGACTGGAACCCCGTGCTGGGCCGCCTGCCCGGCCTGGAAGGGCTGGTGGTGGGCTATGGCTTCTCGGGCCATGGCTTCAAGCTCTCGCCCGGCGTGGGCCTGGTGCTGGCGCAGGAGGCGCTGCGCCTGCCAACCGATGTGCCGCTGGCGCCTTATGCGCTGGACCGCTTCAGTTCGGGGCAGTTGCTCACCGGCAAGTACGGCCTGGGTGCGGTGTCCTGATCTTCGACACCCAAGCAATCATGCACATGGCCATGGTTCCTCACGTGATGGCCCTGCCGCCAGGGCTCAGCCGCTTCGCGTGGTCCACGCTGATGCGCGAGCCCTGGCGCAACGGCAAAGGCTGGACGCGCGCGGTGGCCCACCACGGTGAGGGCGATGGCCTGGCCTGGCGCGTGAGCCTGGCCGAGATCACGCAGGCATCGCCGTTCTCATCGTTTGCCGGGCTGGAGCGCATCTCCGTGCTGGCGGGCGGCGGGCCGCTGGCGTTCCAGGCCCCCGATGAACACTGGGCGCTCTGGCAGGCGGGTGATCAGGTCAGCTACCCCGGCGAGCTGCCCATGCACTGCTCACGACCGGCCCAGCCGGCGCGCATCTGGAACGTGATGACCGCGCGTGGCCGTGCCACGGCCGAGGTCACGGTGCACCGCGAAGGCCCGTTGCCGTGGCCGCTGGATGGGCACGTCCTGCTGTGGGTGATCGACGGTGAATGCGAATTGACGGGCCCCTCGCTGCCCATGGGCCTGACGCTCCACGCCGATGAAGGCCTGAGCGGTGGCCGCGCGATGCAGGGTCTGCAAGGTCAGTTGCGTGGCGCGAACGCACGCTGCCTGCTCACCCACCTGCGCGCCTGAAACCCCGTGTTGATCGGCCTTCCCGGCCGATGCTCAATCCACCGGCCGCGGGTACACGATCACCGACAGGAACTTGATCGGGCACTTCATCAGGCGCTCCGGTCCGTGCGGCACATCGCCCTGGAACGACAGGGCATCGCCAGGCTCCAGCACGTAGAGTTCCTGCCCGCAGCGGTATTCGATGCGGCCTTCCAGCATGTAGATGAACTCGGTGCCTGGGTGCTCGAAGGTCGGGTAGCGCTGCGAGTCGTCGTCGATGGTGATCAGGAAAGGCTCGAACAGCTTGACCGGGCCCTGGTCGTACGCGAGCAGGTGGTAGGTGTGCCCGCTCTTGGTGCCACGGCGCACCACTTCCATGCCGGCGCCCTTCTTCACATGCTGCGCCGAGGTCGATGTCGCGTCGTACTTGCTGAACAGCATCGACATCGACACGCCCAATGCGCGGGCGATGCGCGCCAGCGTGTCCATGCCGGCGCTGGTCTGGCCGTTCTCGATCTTGGACAGCATGCCGCGGCTGATGCCGGCCTGTTCGGCCACCTGCGCCAGGGTGAGCCCGTGCTTCTGGCGCTGCTCGCGGATGGCCGCGCCGACCGTCTCTTCCAGTGAGGGCAAGTTCGCGCCCTGATCCCGTTCCAAGCCCAACTCCTCGAACACGTGATGTGAACGGTCAGTGTACGCGCTGGTCCCTAAGCACCTTCTGCGCACCTCGCACGCCCCCGAAGCGGCCCGCCCAGCGTTCACCAAAATGGTGTTTCCTGTCAGGCACACGAGTTGCATAAGAGGAAACATCGCGATATGCTTCCCACACCCCGAAGCAGCGCGCCTCCAGCCCGGCCCACCCGGCCGGGCTCAACCCGAAGGAGCACTGTCTTGAACGCCCCGATGCCACTTCCGCTCGATGCCCCCGCCGGCGACCTCGTGCCGCCCGCCCGCTTTGACAACGTGCAGCAGGCCCAGCAACACCTGCGCGCCCACGGCGTCAGCTACGTGCTGGCCCAGTTCGTCGACATCCACGGCGTGGCCAAGGCCAAGTCCGTGCCCGTGGCCCACCTTGAAACGGTGCTGACCGATGGCGCCGGCTTCGCGGGCTTCGCCATCTGCGGCGTGGGCATCGAGCCGCACGGGCCTGATTTCATGGCCGTGGGCGATCTGAACACCGTGTCGCTGGTGCCCTGGCAGCCGGGCCTGGCGCGCATCGTGTGCGAAGGCCATGTGGAGGGCGAGCCCTGGGCCTACGACAGCCGCGTCACCTTGCGCAAGCAGGTGGCCCGCCTGGCCCAGCGTGGCCTGACGATGTACACCGGCCTGGAGCCCGAGTTCTCATTGCTGCGCCGCACCGAAGGCGGTGGCATCGAGCCCTGCGACGCCAGCGACACGCTGCAAAAGCCCTGTTACGACTACAAGGGCCTGTCACGCACCCGTGCTTATCTGGAGAAGCTCTCGAACGTGCTGCGTGCCAGCGGCATCGACGTCTACCAGATCGACCACGAGGACGCCAACGGCCAGTTCGAGCTGAACTACACCTACACGGACTGCCTCACCTCGTGCGACCACTTCGTGTTCTTCAAGATGGCCGCCGCCGAGCTGGCCAACGAGATGGGCCTGGTGTGCTCCTTCATGCCCAAGCCCTTCGCCAACCGGCCGGGCAACGGCATGCACATGCACCTGTCGCTGGGCGATGGCAAGCGCAACCTGTTCTGCGACAAGGCCGACCCGAAGGGGCTGGAGCTGTCGCCCATGGCCTACCACTTCCTCGGTGGCCTGCTGGCCCACGCACCCGCGCTGACGGCGCTGTGCGCGCCCACGATCAACTCGTACAAGCGCCTGGTGGTGGGCCGCTCGCTGACGGGCGCCACCTGGGCCCCGGCCTACATCAGCTATGGCGACAACAACCGCTCGACCATGGTGCGCGTGCCCAAGGGCCGCCTGGAGCTGCGCCTGCCCGATGGCGCCTGCAACCCCTACCTGGCCACGGCCGCCGTGATCGCCGCCGGCCTCGATGGCATCGAGCGTGAGCTGGACCCGGGCGCACCGCGCAACGTGAACCTCTACGAGTGGAGCGAAGCGCAGCTCAAGGAGGCCGGCATCGGCCTGCTGCCGCAGAACCTCAATGCGGCACTGGATGCGCTCGATGCCGACGAGGTGATCAAGGGCGCGCTCGGCCCCGTGGCCGAAGAGTTCCTCAAGCTCAAGCGCATGGAGTGGCTGGAGTACATGCGCCACGTCTCCGACTGGGAGATCAAGCAGTACCTGGAATTTTTCTGAAGCCCCCTTTCCCTATTTGCTGAGAAGGACGAACACCCATGTGCGGAATCGTTGGATTGCTGTTGAAGAAGCCCTCGCTCAGAGGCCAGCTCGGCGAGCTGATGGTGCCGATGCTCATCGGCATGACCGAACGCGGCCCGGACTCGGCCGGCCTGGCCGTGTTCACGCAGCCCTTGCCTGCCGGGCAGCGCAAGATCAGCGTGTACTCGGGCCTGACCGAGCAGGGCGCTGATTACGACTGGAAGGCGCTGGTCGAGGCACTCAATGCCGAGCTGAAGGTGCAGGCCGTGGCCGGCATCAAGGCCAACCACGCGGTGCTGACCTTCGAAGGCGCGGCCGACCCGGTCAAGGCCTTCGTGAAGGCCTATGGCCCCAAGCTGCACCTGCTGTCGGCCGGCCGCAGCATCGACCTGTTCAAGGACATCGGCACGCCGGCTGAAGTGGCCGCGCGCTACAAGTTCGGCCAGCTCACGGGCAGCCACCTGGTGGGCCACACGCGCATGGCCACCGAATCGGCCGTGACGCCCGACCGCGCCCACCCCTTCACCGCGGGTGAGGATTTCTGCCTGGTGCACAACGGCTCGCTGTCGAACCCCAACGGCGTGCGCCGCATGCTGGAGCCGCGTGGCATCCAATTCGAGACCGACAACGACACCGAGGCCGCCTGCCGCTTCCTGGAGTGGCGCCTGCGCGAGGGCGACGACCTGCACACCGCGCTGCAGAAGGGCTTCGAGGCCCTCGATGGTTTCTACACCTTCCTGATGGGCACCTCCACCGAGCTGGCCCTGATCCGCGACCCCTTCGCCTGCAAACCGGCCGTGGTGGCCGAAACCGACGACTACGTGGCCATCGCCTCCGAGTTCCGCTCACTGGCACACCTGCCCGACGTCAAGCACGCCACGGTCTTCGAACCCGCCCCTGAGGAGATGTACGTATGGAAAGTTTGACCTTTGATTTGAGCGGCGCAGGCGTTCGCCCGCTCAACCAGCACCTGCACGGCCCCGCCAGTGAATTGACCGGCCAGCACATCCGCGTGCTCAACCCCGATGGGGCGCACAACATCGCCGTGGGCATGAACGCGCCCGTCAAGGTCACCATCGAAGGCCATGCCGGCTACTACGCTGCCGGCATGAACAAGCTGGCCGACGTGACCATCGAAGGCAGTGCCAGCACCGGTGTCGCCGAGAACATGATGAGTGGCAAGGTGCACGTGAAGGGCTTCGCGTCCAACAGCGCCGGGGCCTCGGCCCATGGCGGCCTGCTGGTCATCGATGGCGATGCGGGCCTGCGCTGCGGCATCTCGCTCAAGGGCGCCGACATCGTGGTCGGCGGCTCGGTGGGCAGCTTCTCGGGCTTCATGGCCCAGGCCGGGCGCATGGTGGTCTGCGGCAACGCGGGCGATGCCCTGGGCGATTCGCTGTACGAGGCCGTGATCTACGTGAAGGGCGAGATCAAGAGCTTGGGCGCCGATGCGCAGATCGAGCCGCTGGGCGATGCCGACATCACGGGCCTCGCCGAGCTGCTGGCCGCCGCAGGCCTCCAGCACAGCCCGCAGGACTTCAAGCGCGTCGCTTCCGCACGCACCCTGTATCACTGGAACGCAGACGCTGACCAAGAGTATTGAGGAGCCGTCCCCATGAGCACCACTGAACACCCCATCACCTTCAAGCGCCTGCAGAAGGAAGAATCCGCCTCGTTCGATCGCAGCACGATGGACTACATCCACCGTGCCTCGAACACCGGCCTGTACGAGATCCGCGGCCTGGGCGCCAAGCGCAAGCTGCCGCACTTCGACGACCTGGTCTTCCTGGGCGCCTCGCTGTCGCGCTACCCGCTGGAGGGCTACCGTGAGAAGTGCAGCACCAAGACGGTCCTGGGCACGCGCTTCGCCAAGAAGCCCGTCGTGCTGGACACGCCCATCACCGTGGCCGGCATGAGCTTCGGCGCGCTGTCGGCCAACGTGAAGGAAGCGCTGGGCAAGGCCGCCACGGCCGTCGGCACCTCGACCACCACGGGCGATGGCGGCATGACGCCCGAAGAGCGCCAGTCGTCGAAGACGCTGGTCTACCAGTGCCTGCCGTCGCGCTACGGATTCAACCCCGATGACGTGCGCAAGGCCGATGCCATCGAGGTGGTGCTGGGCCAGGGCGCCAAGCCGGGCGGTGGCGGCATGCTGCTGGGCCAGAAAGTGAACCCGCGCGTGGCCAAGATGCGCACGCTGCCGCAGGGCGTCGATCAACGCTCGGCCTGCCGCCACCCCGATTGGACGGGCCCTGATGACCTGGCCATCAAGATCCAGGAACTGCGCGAGCTGACCGACTGGGAAAAGCCCATCTACGTGAAGGTGGGCGCCACCCGCGTCTACAACGATGTGAAGCTGGCGGTGCACGCCGGTGCCGACGTGGTGGTGGTCGACGGCATGCAGGGCGGTACCGCCGCCACGCAGACCTGCTTCATCGAGCACGTGGGCATCCCGACGCTGGCCGCGGTGCGCCAGGCCGTGGCCGCGCTGGAAGACCTGGACATGAAAGGCACGGTGCAGTTGATCGTGTCGGGCGGGATCCGCACGGGCGCCGATGTGGCCAAGGCCCTGGCCTTGGGCGCGGATGCCGTGGCCATCGGGCAGGGCGTGCTGATGGCGCTGGGCTGCAACCGTGACACCTACCAGCAGAACGGTGAGCTGCACAGCGCCGAGGCCGACTACGCGGCGTTGGGCACGGCGCCGGGCTTCTGCCATCACTGCCACACGGGCAAGTGTCCGGTGGGTGTGACGACGCAGGACGCGGTGCTGGAGAAGCGCCTGGAGCCGGCGTGGGGCGCCCAGCACCTGAAGAACTACCTGAAGACGTTGACGATGGAGCTGACGACGCTGGCCCGTGCGTGTGGCAAGCAGGATGTGCATCACCTGGAGCCTGAGGATCTGGTGGCTTTGACGGTGGAAGCTGCCGCGATGGCGCAGGTGCCGTTGGCCGGGACGAGCTGGGTGCCTGGTCAGACGGGTTGATTGCTTCTGTTGAGATTGCCTCTCGGCTTCGGCCGTTGATGCCCCCGTTGGTGTTGAGCTGACGGGGGCTTTTTTGTTGTGGCTTGCCGTTGTTGGTGCGCTTTGTCGAGGCAGCGCGGGGCACGGGATGTGGTGGCAGCCGTCCGGGCTTCATTGTTGTCGGTCCCGCCTTCGGCGTGACTGCCCTGCGCTGCTCGCGGCGAGGTGGTGCAGCCCAACTCACTGCGCGCCCTGCAGGCGCTCCGTTCAAACATGGTCTGCAAGTCAGATGACGAAGCATGCGCTGCGCGCATGCCCACCTCGCCGCTGCGCTGCTCGGCGCCAACAAGGCGCCCGGCCGCCCGCCACCACATCCCTTGTTGTGCCCCGCTCAGTGGCGTGCGCAAAAGGACTGTGCGGTGGGGAGGTCCATCACTTGGTTGCAGCTCCTGCCATGGCATAGCCAGAGGGGCGTGACCAAACGCCAGCCACCCGCTCAGACCCCGCCCCGCGCTGCCACGACAAAGCGCACCACCAAAGGCACGCTTTGCAAGAGACAACGCAGACTCAGTTCAACACCCGGCTGCCCTTGCGCCCATTCGTGGCCGGATCCGGGGTGCCCGTCGCCCGCATGATGTGCTGATCGGTCACGCCGATGCCGCGCAGGAACTCCTCCCGCAGACGCAGCACATCCTCGATGGTGTCTTCCGTGGCCTCGACCATGTAGCCCTGGATACGCTCCAACTCCTCGATCTGCTGTTCGCTGAAGCTGGGCCGTGCCCAGCCGGGCAACACATTGCAAGGTGTGAAACCCCAGGCGGTGGGGCGGTGGTGCACATCCTGGTCCAGCAGGATGTTGGTGAGGTCTTCCAGGGCACTGCTGCCCAGATCCTGCACCTGGCCTGGCTCGATGATCTGGGCCGCCACCACACGGGGAGCTGCCAGATCGATCACCAGGCGGCACAGCACCGGGTCCGCGTAAGGGTGGGGCTGGTATCGCCAGTGGCCTTCCATCAGGCAGGCCGCCGAGATCGGTTGATCGCTGTCCGACGAAACGTTGTCGAGCCAGTTCATGCGCCATCCTCCAGTGAAAAGGGTTCCAGGAAGGGTGGCCTCTGCGGTGTACAGCACAGGGCACTCACCCCCATCATGCAGAAACCCGGCGGTTTGTGTTGGGCAAATTGCATGCCCTTCCCCGGCTTCGGCGTATCTTCACAACGGGCCCCTGAATGACCAGATATCGCCTATATTCTGGAAGGCTGTGCACGACCCTCGCATGATCGACCTGCTGCGCATGAAGCGCGTCTCGCTGGCCTGCCTGGGGCTGGCCGCTGCAGGGTTGTTCACCAGCGTGATCATGGGTGGGCAAGTCGGTGCCTCGGGCGCCTGGGCCTGGTCCAAGGCCTTCTGTGAGGCCGCCGTGGTCGGTGGCCTGGCCGACTGGTTCGCCGTGGTGGCGCTGTTCCGCCACCCCCTGGGCCTGCCGATCCCCCACACCGCCCTCATCCCCCAAGGCAAGGAACGCATCGCCGACAGCCTGGCGGTGTTCGTTCGTGACAGTTTCCTCAATCCCGAGGCCTTGCTGGCCAAGCTCAAGGTGTTCAACCCGGCCGGGCGGCTGGGCGACTGGCTGCGCCAGCCCGACAACCTCGAAACGGTGGCCGGCTCGGTGCGCGCCATGGCGCTGCAGGCGCTGTCCTTCCTGGACGAGCAGGCCGTGCGCCGGGCCATCGGCGAATTCCTCGTCGCCCGGGCCCTGAAATGGGATGCCGCCGCCACCGCCGGCAGCGTGCTGGACGTGCTGACCCGGGGCGGGCGCCACCAGCAGGTGCTCGACGCCGCGCTGGAGAAGGTGGCCGACTACCTGGCCACCGAAGAAGTACGCGAACTGGTGGCCAGCCGCCTGGTGGGCTATGCGCGCCGCGAGTGGCCCAAGATCACCGGCGTGGTCGACACCTTCGCCAGCGTCGACAAGATGGCCGTGAACATGTCCGATCGGTTGGCGCTGGAGCTGGTCACCGAGGTGCAGAAGACGCTGTCGGACCCCGACCATGCCGTGCGCCAGCGTTTCGACGCCTGGATGGGCGATTTCATCGCGCGGCTCCAGCACGACGAGGCTTTCGCGCAAGAGGTCAACGCCGTGAAGGACCGCGTGGTGCAGCGCGACGATGTGCGCGACTACCTGGAGGGCGTGTGGGGCGAGGTGCGCCGCAGCATCGAGGCCGACATCCAGCGTGAGGATTCGGCCCTGCTGCAGCACCTGCGCTCGTCGCTGGGGGCCCTGGGCCACCGGCTGGGGCGCGACCCGAGCCTGGCGCAGGCCATCAACGAGCACGTGCTGTCGGCCAGCGGGGCGCTGGTGGAGCGCCTGCGCGACGGCGTGGCCAGCCACATCTCGGCCACCGTGCGCGCCTGGGACGACGCCAGCCTGGTCCGGCAGATCGAACTGGGCGTGGGCCGCGACCTGCAGTTCATCCGCCTCAACGGCACGCTGGTGGGCGGCGTGATCGGCTTGCTGCTGTACGGGGCCACGCAGCTGGTGGCCCCTTGAGCCGGCCGTCTGAGCAGACGGCTTGAGGCGATCAGCGTTCGATGTTGATCAGCTCGACCGTGAAGGTCAGGTCGGCATTGGGCGGGATCACGCCGCCGGCGCCGGAGGCACCGTAGGCCGTCTTCGAGGGGCACTGCAGCGTGGCCTTGCCGCCCACCTTCAGCGTCTGCACGCCTTCGGTCCAGCAGGGGATGACGCGGCCCAGCGGGAAGATGGCCGGATCGCCGCGCTTGTACGAGCTGTCGAACACGGTGCCGTCCTTCAGCTTGCCCTCGTAGTGCACCTTCACGACGCTGGCGGCCGTGGGCTTGGCGCCGGTGCCTTCCTTGAGGTGCGTGACGACCACGCCGGAGGGCAGCTTTTCCACGTTGGTGTCGGCTGCGTGGGCCAGCAGGGCGGCACCGGACAGGGCCAGGGATGCCAGAACGATCTTGGGTTGCAGCATGGGTGAGAGCCTCAGGGGTTGTGTGTGATGTACTGCGAGGCAGTGTAAGGCCATGAAATGGGGTGGCCAGGGCGACCATGGTCCGCGCAGGGCAAGGTCATCGAGCCGGGTCAAGCAGCGCCCTGGCGGCTTTGCTACGCTGCGCGCTTCGAGGCCGAACGTCCAAGGCCTTTGGAGCCCAACGCATGTCCGATTCCGTTTACACACCGCCCGCCGTCTGGACCTGGAACAAGGCCAACGGCGGCCAGTTCGCCAGCATCAACCGTCCGATCGCCGGCCCCACGCACGAGAAGGTGTTGCCCGTCGGCAAGCACCCGCTGCAGCTGTACTCGCTGGCCACGCCCAACGGCGTGAAGGTGACGGTGATGCTGGAAGAGTTGCTGCAGGCCGGCCACACCGGCGCCGAGTACGACGCCTGGCTGATCCGCATCAACGAGGGCGAGCAGTTCGGCTCGGGCTTCGTCGAGGCCAACCCCAATTCCAAGATCCCGGCGCTGGTGGACCACAGTGGCCCCGAGCCTATCCGCGTGTTCGAATCCGGTGCGATCCTGGTCTATCTGGCCGAGAAGTTCGGCGCCTTCCTGCCGACCGAGCCGGCCAAGCGCGCCGAGTGCCTGGCCTGGCTGTTCTGGCAGATGGGCAGCGCGCCCTTTCTGGGTGGCGGCTTCGGGCACTTCTATGCCTATGCGCCGACCAAGATCGAGTACGCCATCGACCGCTATGCCATGGAAGTGAAGCGCCAGATGGACGTGCTGGACCGCCGCCTGGCCGAGCACCGCTTCCTGGCGGGTGACGACTACACCATCGCCGACATGGCCACCTGGCCCTGGTACGGCCTGCTCGCCAAGGGGCAGCTGTACGGGGCTGGGGAATTCCTGCAGGCGCACACGTACACCAACGTCGTACGCTGGGCGGACGAGATCGCGCAGCGCCCGGGTGCCAAGCGCGGCCGCATGGTCAACCGTGTCATGGGCGAACCGTCGAGCCAGCTGCACGAGCGGCACGACGCCAGCGATTTCGACACCAAGACGCAAGACAAGCTCAACCCCACCTCATGACCGCCACATGATCCTGTACGACTGCGCCACCGCCCCCAGCCCCCGCCGCGCCCGCATCCTGCTGGCCGAAAAGGGCGCGCCCCACGAGACCGTGCAGGTCGATCTGCGCACCGGCGAGCAGATGGGCGAGGCCTTTCGGCAGGTGAACCCGCTGTGCACCGTGCCCGCGCTCAAGACCGACGAGGGCGCGGTGCTGACGGACAACGCGGCCATCGCGGCCTACCTGGAGGCGCGTTTCCCGGAGCCGCCGCTGATGGGCGCGACGCCGCTGGAAAAGGCCGAGGTGGCCAGCTGGTTCTGGCGCGTGGAGTTCGAGGGCCTGCTGGCGATCGCCGATGCCTTTCGCAACAGCAGCCCGGCGATGGTGAACCGTGCGTTGCCCGGGCCGGTGGACCACCCGCAGATCCCGGCGCTGGCCGAGCGGGGGCTGCTGCGCGTGCGGCAGTTCTTCGACACGCTCAACGAGCGGCTGGCTGATCGCGAGTTCATCGCGACGGAGCGCTTCAGCATCGTCGACATCACCGCCGTGGTGGCGGTGGATTTCGCGCGGGTGGTGAAGGTGCGCGTGACCGAGGCGCACCCGCATCTGCTGCGCTGGCGCGAGGCCATGGGGCAGCGGCCGTCGATGTCGCTGTGAGCGTGCAGGCCGCGCTGTGCGCGCGGCTTTTTGCGCTCAGTCGGGCGCCTTGAACACCAGCACCTTCAGCGCACGCTCAGGTGATGCGTCTCCGAAGCTCGCCGGGTTGGCCAGGCGTTCCACGAAGGTGATGCCCGGCGCCTCGGCCGCCACCAGATCCTGGATGAAGCCTGGCCCCAGCTTGGGCGAGTTCAGGCACAACAGCGCATGGCCCCCCGGGGCCAACAGATCGGGCAGGCGGCGCACCAGGCGCGCATAGTCCTTCTCGGCCACGAAGCTGCCCTTCTGGTGGGTGGGCGGGTCCATGATCACCAGCTCGTAGGGGCCCGCGCGGTTGATCTTGCCCCACGAGCTGAAGATGTCGTGCGGCAGGAAGCTCGCGCCCTGCGTGATGCCGTTGAGGTGGTGGTTCTGCTTGCCGATGGACAAGGCGCCTGCGGCCATGTCCACGTTGACCACCTGCCTCGCGCCAGCCTGCATGGCCACCACCGAGAAGGCGCAGGTGTAGGCGAACAGGTTCAGCACCTTGGCGCCAGGGCGGGCGGCCACGTGCTCACGCACCCAGCGCCGGCCCTCGGCCATGTCCAGGAACAGGCCGTGGTTCATGCCCCGCAGCAGGTGCACCTTGTAGCGCGCGCCTTGCTCGCTCACATCATGCGGGTCGGGCACCTGGCCGGCCAGCAGTTGCGTGGTGGCGCGCACCTCGTCGCGGTGCTGGAACACCAGGTTCAATGGCTGGCCCGGCGCGATGGCGGCCCAGCGGGCTTCGAGCGCGGCCTGGATGGGCGCGAGATCCTCATCGGCCACGGGCTGGAAGCTGGTCAGCAGCCAGGCCGGCGGGTAGACATCCAGCGTCCACTGCTCGCAGCCGGGGAAGAGGCCGCCGCGGCCATGGAACAGGCGCTGCGCGTCAAGAGGGACGTGGTCGATGCGGGCGATGGCGTCGAGCAGGGCAGGGAAGGACACGGGACGGTGGAGCGGTGAGAGGGCAGGGCCTGCATTGTCGGTGACACGGCCGGATGGTGGTTGGCATCCCTAAGGCCAGGGATGTGCCGCTGGGGAGGGCTGGGTGAGCATCGGTGCGCAGTTCCGCAAGGTTGCCAACAGGGAGAGGCACATGAAATACCCAGGCCGCATCATCAAGGTGGGCGAGGCCGATGCACGCATCGTCAAGGCGCTGAAGACGGCGCTCAACAAGGCTCTGGCCTTGCGCGGCGGCGAAGCCATCGTGCTGGACACGGACAACCCGCTTTTCGGCCCGCGCATGAAGCAGGCCGTGCAGCTGTTCCAGGCGCGCAACGTGGACGACCAGGGCCAGCCGCTCAAGACCGATGGCGAGGTGGGCTCGCTGACCTGGGCGGCGCTGTTCGGGGCCGAGCGGGTGCCGCAGGTGGTGAACGCGCCCGATGCCTTCCTGGCGGCCGTGATCGCCAAGGCCGGTTCGCAGGCCGATGCCGGTGTGCGCGAACAGCCGAAGAACAGCAACCGTGGTCCTGAGGTGGATGTGTACCTGCGTCGTGCCGGCGTGGCGCCCGGGTTGGCCTGGTGCTGCGCCTTCATCTACTGGTGCTTCGACGAGGTGGCCATGGCCAAGGGGCGCGACAACCCGATGTTCCGCACCGCCGGCTGCCTGGCGCACTGGAACAATGCGCAGAAGAAGGGCGCGCGCCGCATCCCGGCTGCCCAGGCGGTGGGCGATCCGGGGTTGCTCAAGCCCGGCATGCTCTTCATCCTGGATTTCGGCGGCGGGCTGGGCCACACGGGCATCATCGAGCGCATCGAGGGCGGCTACCTGCACACCATCGAAGGCAACACCGATGCCTCGCAGACGCGCGAGGGTGGCGGTGTCTACCGCCTGCAGCGCAAGCTGTCGTCCATCAACAAGGGGTTCATCGACTACGCGGGTCTGTGAGCCGACAGGCGCGCCCAGGTCAGGCCGAAGCGCGCCAGGTACTTGCGCAGGCGGTCGGCATCGTTGACCACGCTGCGCTGAGTGCGTGAGCGGTCGAACAGCTGGCGGCCGGCATCGGACAGCGTGCGGGCAGACACGCACACCTGCAGCACGACCTGCAGTTGCAGGCGGTCGAACAGGTCCAGCAGGTCGAGCTGATCGGGCGTGAGCCACTGGGCCAGGTCGATGGCGCTGGTGGCGTTGTCATCCGCGCCGGGCGAGGCATCGCCCCGGTCCCACAGCCAACGCAGGCGCTGCAGCTCGGCCTCAACCAGGCTGGTGCCGATGCGCCCGCCCTCGGCCAGCGTGGCCAGGCGCGTGACGCTGGCCGACAGATCCCGGAAGTTGCCGAGCCACAGGGCCTCGGGCGATTGGGCGAAGCGCATGTACAGGGCCTTGGCTTCGGCGTTGAAGCGCAGGGCGCGGCCCATCTCGCTGCCGCAGCGCGCGAGCAGATGGTCCATGTTGGGCTCGATGTCCTCGGGGCGCTGGGCCAGGCCGGGCAGGGCGTAGGCCCAGATGTTGATGCGGGCGTAGAGGTCTTCGCGGAAGCGCCCTTGGGCCACGTCGATGCGCAGATCGCGGTTGGTGCCGGCCATGAGCTGGAAGTCGCTGCTCACTTCGCGGTCGCTGCCGACGGGGTAGAAGCGCTTGTCCTCGATCGCCTTGAGCAGCATGGCCTGCTCGTCCAGGCCCAGCTCGCCGATCTCGTCCAGGAAGAGCACGCCGCCATCGGCCGTGCGCAGCAGGCCGCTGCGGTCGGTCACCGCGCCGGTGAAGGCGCCCTTCTTGTGGCCGAACAGGGTGGAGGCCGCGCCATCGCCCTGCAGCGTGGCGCAGTTCACCTCGACGAACTCGCCGCGCACCTGGTGGCGGGCCTTCTTGAGCTCGTGCATGCGCCGCGCCAGGTGCGATTTGCCCGCGCCGGTGGGGCCTGTGAGCAGGATGGGCGCCTGCGAGCGCACGGCCACGCGCTCGATCTCGTCGATCAGCGCGTTGAAACGGGCGTTGCGCGTGGCGATGCCGCTCTTGAGGAAGTCCACCGCCTCTTGCTGCTCCTGCTCGAAGCGCTGGGCCAGCACGTTGTAGCGGGACAGGTCGAGGTCGATCAGCGCGTAGCTGCCGGGGTTGTCGCGCGTCTGGCGCTTGGGCGGCGAGGTCTGCAGCAGCACGCCTGGGATGAAGCGCGATTCCACCAGCAGGAACATGCAGATCTGCGCCACGTGCGTGCCGGTGGTGATGTGTGTCCAGTACTGCTCGCGCTCGGGCTGGAAGGGGTAGTGGCGCACCCAGTCGTACAGGGCGGCATAGACCTCGCCGAAGTCCCAGGGGTCGGCCAGCTCCATGGGAATGAGCTTGACCACGGTGTCGGGCGACGAGGCCAGGATGTCGTCGCGCACGCGCTGGGCCAGCGTGGTGTGCTTGGGCGTGTGCAGCAGCTCGATGCGGTCGATCAGCGTGTCTTCATGTTGGGCGAGCGAGACGGTGGGACGCCACTTCTCCCAGCGGCCGGCGCCTTGCCCGGAATCGAGTTGGGAGCCCAGGAAGCCGATGACGACGGTTTTCTTGCGCATATCTGATCAGATAAAAGACTAGCTGGCATTCTAGTCATTGCAGCGCATTTATACGAGGTGGCTTGCTCGCAAAGTTGATTGGTATTTAAAAATACTCAATTGAATCAAATACTTATGTGTGATGTTGGCCATGGATCCGAAAGCTGGCACATCCGTTGCGATAGGGAGGGCACAAGACGGTTGAATGCCAAGCAAGAAAGACAAACATCGTGGTCAACTCGCAACTCTTCCAATCCCAGCGCCACGCTGCGCTGCCGGCCGCGCAGGCCATGAACCACGGCCGGGCCCCGGCCTACGCCTTCAGCCCTCGCCATCAATTGGCGCAGCTGGCGGCGACCGGTTGCCTGAGCACCACCTTCTATGCCAATGCCCAGGATCAGCTGGACCACGTGAAGGCCTTGCTGGCCCAGGTGGACGCCTCGTTCGTGGCCCGTACTGCCGTGTATGCCCGCCAAGCTGGTTTCATGAAGGACATGCCGGCGCTGCTGGCCGCCAGCCTGGCGGTGCAGGACGTGGCGCTGTTGAAGACGGTGTTCGGCCGCGTGATCGACAACGGCAAGATGCTGCGCAACTTCGTGCAGATCCTGCGCAGTGGGGCCCTGGGCCGCCGTTCGTTGGGCTCGCGTCCCAAGAAGCTGGTGCAAGACTGGCTGTGCCAGGCCACCGAGCAGCAACTGCTGCAGGCCAGCATCGGCAACGAGCCCTCGCTGGCCGACGTGGTGAAGATGGTGCACCCCAAGCCTGCAGAGGCCTGGCGCGCGGCCTGGTTCGCCTGGTTGATCGGCAAGCCGTACGTGCTGGAGGCGCTGCCCCCGGTGACGCAGGCCTTCGAGTTGTTCAAGCGTGCGCAGTCGCAAGGCCTGGTCGCCGAGGTGCCTGACGTGCCTTTCCAGATGCTGACGGCCCTACCGCTAGTGCCTGCCCAGTGGGCGGACATCGCCCGAAAGGGTTCGTGGCAGATGGTGCGGCAGAACCTGAACACCTTTGCGCGGCATGGCGTGTTCCAGATCGACGGCATGGCCGGGCAGGTGGCGGCCAAGCTGCGTGATGCGAAGGCGGTGGCCAAGGCGCGTGTGATGCCCTACCAGCTGATGTCGGCCTACAAGGCGGCCAGCCAGGACGGTGTGCCGCACGAGGTGTGCGAGGCCCTGCAGGACGCGATGGAGCTGGCGCTGGCCAATGTGCCTGATCTGCAGGGCCGTGTGGTGGTGTGTCCTGACGTGTCCGGCTCGATGCAGTCGATCGTGACGGGCCAGCGTGGCTCGGCCTCGTCCTCGGTGCGTTGCATCGATGTGGCGGCGCTGGTGGCTGCGGCGGTGCTGCGAAAGAACCGCCAGGCCCGTGTGATGCCCTTCGAGCAGCGCGTGGTGAAGGTGAACCTGAACCCGCGTGACTCGGTGATGAGCAATGCACAGGCGCTGGCCAGCATCGGTGGTGGTGGCACGAACTGCAGCGCGCCCCTGGCCGTGCTGAACCAGGAGCGCGCCGAGGTGGACGTGGTGATCATCGTATCGGACAACGAATCGTGGATCGATGCCCGCCGCCATGGCGCGACGCAGACGATGCTGGAGTGGGACCTGATCAAGCGGCGCAACCCGAACGCCCGCCTGGTTTGCATCGACATCCAGCCGTATGCGACGACGCAGGCCCTGGACCGGGCCGACATCCTGAATGTCGGTGGGTTCTCGGACGCGGTGTTCAAGATGGTCAACGCCTTCGTGAACGGTCGGACCGGTGCCGAGCACTGGGTGGGCGAGATCGACAAGGTCTCGCTGGAGCCGCAGTAAGCAGAGTTTTTGCGCGAATGCCGGCAGGACTACATCGTGAGCCTGGAAACAGGCAAGTCTTGCCTCTCTTGTCGCGCTTTTTTGAGGGTGTCGCGTGGCGAATGCCGGTGGAACTACAGCCTCCAACGCTCGTGGTCGCGGGTTCGATTCCCGCCGGTCCCAATACTGGGGGACCGTAGCTCAGTGGATAGAGCACGAAAACGTTTCACCACCCCTTGTCGCCACGGGGCACCCACTTTGAATCTCGGGTCGATGGACCCGCCATGTACAGTCAATCAAGGACGAAGAATCATGAACTACAACCTCGAACAACAAGAAGGCGCCGTGCCCATCAAGATGTGGACCAAGGGCGTGCCCGTGGAGCCCGAGGCCCGCCAGCAGCTGGCCAACGCTGCCCGCCTGCCCGTGGTCTTCAAGCACATCGCCGCCATGCCGGACGTGCACCTGGGCATCGGTGCCACGGTGGGCTCGGTAATCCCGACCATCAAGGCCATCATCCCGGCCGCGGTGGGCGTGGACATCGGCTGCGGGATGATCGCCTGCAAGACCACGCTGCGTGCGGAAGACCTGCCGGACAACCTCGGCCCGCTGCGCTCGGCCATCGAACGCGCCGTGCCGCACGGCATGACGCCGCACCGCCGTGGCCGTGACCAAGGGAGCTGGGAGAACCCGCCTGATCTGGTGGACCAGGCCTGGTCCACGCTGGTCGATGATTTCGAGGCCCTGTGCGAGAAGTACCCGCGCCTGCGCAACACCAACAACCGCAAGCACCTGGGAACGCTCGGTACCGGCAACCACTTCATCGAGGTCTGTCTGGATGAAGGCGGCGCTGTGTGGTTCATGCTGCACTCGGGTTCGCGTGGCGTGGGCAATGCCATCGGCACGATGTTCATCGAGCTGGCCAAGAAGGATGCCGAGCTGCACCAGCGCAACCTGCCCGACAAGGATCTGGCGTACTTCGAGGAAGGTGCCCAGTACTTCGGTGACTACGTGCGCGGCGTGGGTTGGGCCCAGCAGTTCGCGCGCCTGAACCGCGAAGTGATGATGAAGAACCTGGTGGCCACGGTGCGCCAGGTGATCACCAAGCCTTTCGAGGCGCACGTGGAAGCGGTGAACTGTCACCACAACTACGTGCAGAAGGAAACGCACTTCGGTGAAGACGTCTATGTGACCCGCAAGGGCGCCGTGAGCGCCAAGAAGGGCGAGCTGGGCATCATCCCGGGCAGCATGGGGGCGCGCAGCTACATCGTGCGCGGCCTGGGCAACCCGGAGAGCTTCGAGAGCTGCAGCCACGGCGCCGGCCGCGTGATGAGCCGCACCAAGGCCAAGAAGCTGTTCACGGTGGAGGACCAGATCAAGGCCACCGAAGGCGTGGAATGCCGCAAGGACGATGCCGTGATCGACGAGATCCCGATGGCCTACAAGGACATCGACGCCGTGATGGCCGCGCAGAAGGACCTGGTGGAGGTGGTCTACACCCTCAAGCAGGTGCTGTGCGTGAAGGGATAGACACAAAAGCGCTGCTCAGGGAGGACCCATGACAAGAGAAGAAAACAACGAGAAACTGATCAGCGCCCACCCGGTGGACGACACCGTGCGCGCGCAGATCATGGACAGCCTGCGGGCGCTGGAGCGCCAGCACGACATGACGGTGCTCTTCGCCTGCGAATCGGGCAGCCGTGGCTGGGGCTTCGCCTCGCCCGACAGCGACTACGACGTGCGCTTCATCTACGTGAACCGCCTGCCCTGGTACCTCACGGTGGAGTCTGGCCGCGACGTGATCGAGCAGCCCATCAGCGGCGACCTCGACATCAACGGCTGGGACCTGCGCAAGGCGCTGCAGCTGCTCAAGAGCTCCAACCCGACGTTGCTGGAGTGGCTGCGCTCGCCCATCGTCTACCGGCAGGATGCGGTGGTGGTGGACCGGTTCAAGGCGCTGGCCGAGACCGGCTTCTCGGCGCTGCGGGGCTACCACCACTACGTGTCGATGGCGAAGAAGAACTTCCGCGAGCACCTCAAGGGCGAGACGGTGCGCTACAAGAAATACCTGTACGTGCTGCGGCCGCTGCTGGCGGCGCGCTGGATCCGCGAAGGCCGGGGCGTGCCCCCGATGCGCTTCGCGGCGCTGGCGCAGGCCGTGCTGACGGATGAGGCCTTGCTGCAGGAGATCAACCGCCTGCTGGAGGTGAAGATGCGCGCCGGCGAAGCGGCCACCAGCCCGCGCTGGCCCGCCATTCACGACTTCATCGAACGCGAGCTGGCCACCGCGCTGGCGCATGCCCCGGCGGACGATCCGCGGCCGGACACGGCGGGCCTCGATGCCTTCCTGTTCGACGTGGTGACGAACAACAACGACAAAGAACATCGCAAAGAAGAAGTACCGACATGAACACGATCGAGATCGACGGCAGCCAGGGCGAAGGTGGCGGCCAGATCCTGCGCACGGCCCTCTCGCTGTCCATGTGCACCGGCACGCCCGTGCGCATCCACCAGATCCGCGCGCGCCGGCCCAAGCCGGGCCTGATGCGCCAGCACCTGGTGTGCGTGCAGGCGGCCCAGGCCGTGTCCGGTGCCGAGGTGCAGGGCGCGGAGCTGGGTGCGACCGAACTGCACTTCGCGCCGGCGGCCGTGCGCGCGGGCGATCACCGCTTTGCCATCGGCACGGCCGGCAGCTGCATGCTCGTGCTGCAGACCCTGCTGCCGGCGCTGATGCTGGCCGAGGGCGAGAGCACGCTGGCGCTGGCCGGTGGCACGCACAACCCCATGGCGCCCAACTGGCACTTCGTGTCCCGGGTGTTCGCGCCCTTGCTGCAACGCATGGGCGTGACGCTGGAGACCACGCTGCACCGCCACGGCTTCTACCCGGCCGGCGGTGGCGAGGTGGATGTGCGCATCGTGCCGGCGGCGGGTGGCCCCGAGCCTTTCTCGTTGCTGGAACGTGGCGAGGCCCGGGCTGCCTATGCCGAGTGCCTGAGCCCGGCGCTGCCGCGTCGCATCGCGGACCGCGAGCTCGAGGTGCTGGGCGAGGCCCTCGGCTGGCAGGGTGAAGCCCTTCGCAATCTGCCTGCCCGTCAGCACGAAGGCCCTGGCAACGCCCTGATGGCCACGCTGGAGCACGAGCATGTGACCGAGCTGTTCACCAGCTTCGGCGAGAAGGGCGTGTCGGCCGACCAGGTGGCGCGCCGCCTGGCCAAGGTGGTGTTCGGCTACCGGGCGGGTGGTGCGCCTGTGGGCCCGCATCTGGCCGATCAGCTCGCCTTGCCGATGGCGCTGGCCGTGCACCGCAGCGGCCGCCCGGGCGCCTACCTGGCCGGCGAGATGACGGAACACGCTTGGACCAACCTGGAGGTGATCCGCCGCTTCCTGCCGGTGGACATTCAGGTGGGCGAGCATCCGCACGGCTGGCTGGTCAAGGTGGCGACGGCCCTTGCCTGAGCAGGCGGCATCGGGTGCTTGATCTGCCACAAGAAACCCCGGTTAACTTATGTAATGAGAATGACTTTCATTCGCGTTGATCATAGAATCCGCCGGTTTCCGTTCAGCATCTCTTTGCAAACCGATGTCCGACCTCCGCCTCCAACGCCCGGCGATCGCCCTGGCGTGCCTGTCTTTCGTTGCCTCGCTCACCCTGCCGGCGCTGGCGCAATCCCAAGCCACTGAATCCACAGCCTCCACTGCCGCCACCGCAGCGGAGGGCAACACGCTGCCCCCCGTGGTCGTGAAAGGCAAGGCCGACAAGGACCGCCTGCCCCCCGCTGCGCCTGGCGGCAAGGTGGCCACTGGCGCTCGCCTGGGGGTGCTGGGCAACACCGACGTGATGGACGCGGCCTTCAACATCACCGGCTTCACCGTCGAGCAGATCAAGGACCAGAACGCCCGCACCGTGGCCGACGTGCTGCTCAACGACCCGTCGGTGCAGTACACCTCCAACGGTGGTCACATGGTGGAGAACTTCACCGTGCGCGGCTTCGACGTCGCCTCCAACGACCTGGCGCTCAACGGCTTGTACGGCCTGCTGCCGGCTCAGCATGTGGCGGTGGAGTTCCTGGAGCGCATCGAGCTGCTCAAGGGCCCGAACGCGCTGCTGGGCGGCATGTCGCCCAACGGCAATGTGGGCGGCATGATCAACCTGGTGCCCAAGCGGGCCGGCAGCGTGCCGCTGACCGAACTGACCACCTCGTATTCATCGGGCTCCTATGGGCAGGTGCAGCTGGACGTGGGTCGCCGCTTCGGTGACGACCAGCGCCTGGGCGTGCGCGTCAATGGCGTGTACGGCGGCGGCGGTACCGGCGTGGAAGACCAGCAGAAGCAGCGCCGCCTGGGCGCGCTGGGCCTGGATTACCAGGGCAGCGGCTGGAAGCTGACGCTGGATGCCTATGCCAACAAGGAAAACATCAACAACGGCAGCCCCGGCATGTACCAGATGACCACGCTGGGCCACCTGGTGACGCCGCCGGACTCGGACACCAACATGTTCCGCGGCACGCATGGCGAATCCGAATCGAACGGGCTGGCGGTTCGGGCCGATGTGGAACTGGCCGACAACGTCACGGCCTACGCCACCTTCGGCGCGGCCGAGTCCAGTTCGCACGGCCTGCTGTTCGGCACCCGCGTGATCCTGACCAACGACAACGGCAATGCCAACGGTTACGTCTACAACCTGGCCAACATCTCGCACACGCGCACGGCCGAGGCGGGGATCAAGGCGGATGTGAACACCTGGGGCGTGAAGCACGCGCTGACGGCCTCGGTGTCGACCATGCAGTACGAGTACTGGAACGCCAACGTGGCGCGCACCGGCTGGACGCAGAACATCTACAACCCCGTGTCGCCGCAGTTCCCGGCCGCGCCGACGACCGTGCCGCAGACGCGTGACGACGAGTACAACGGCCTGGCCCTGGCCGATACGCTGCACCTTTTCGACGAGAAGGTGCTGCTGACGCTGGGCGCGCGCCTGCAGCAGGTGGACCAGTCCAATCCCTCGTCGAGCCTGGCCTCGTCGAAGTACGACAAGTCCACCGTGACGCCGGCGCTGGCCGTGGTCTACAAGCCCTGGGGCGACAAGGTCTCGTTCTACGGCAACCACATCGAAGGCTTGTCGCCGGGCACCACGGTGGCCACGGGTTACACCAACTCCGGCACCAGCCTGTCGCCCTACAAGACCAAGCAAAGCGAGGTGGGCGTGAAGCTGCGCCAGGGCGATTTCACCCACACCGTGAGCCTGTTCCAGATCACCAAGCCGTCGGCCATCGCCGTGACCTACGCAGGCAACAGCCAGCCCACGATGACGACCGATGGCGAACAGCGCCACAAGGGCGCCGAGTGGAACTTCTCCGGCCGCGTGCTGCGCGACCTGAGCCTGCTGGGTGGCTACAGCTACACGCATGCCGAATATGTGCGCACGGCTTCGGCCACCACCACCGGCAAGGGCGTGATCGGCGTGCCGACGCAGGCCCTGGTGCTGGGCGCCGACTGGCAGACCCCGGTGCAGGGCCTGAGCCTGAACGGCCGCGTCAACCGCGTGGGGGAGCAGTGGCTGGATTCGGC
The DNA here is from genome assembly GCA_019112875.1 of Candidatus Aquabacterium excrementipullorum. Classification (GTDB taxonomy): domain Bacteria; phylum Pseudomonadota; class Gammaproteobacteria; order Burkholderiales; family Burkholderiaceae_C; genus Aquabacterium; species Aquabacterium excrementipullorum. The sequence goes on along the minus strand of DXIO01000038.1, from coordinate 18,519 downwards.
CAACAAGCTGCGCCTGCCCTCATGGACGCGCCTGGACCTGGGTGGCAAGTACGACACGAAGATCGCCTCGCAGCCGGTGGTGTTCCGCGCCACGGTCGAGAACGTGGAAGACAAGAGCTACTGGGCCAATGTGTTCAGTGATGGCTTCGCCACCCTGTCGTCGCCGCGCACGGTGCGCGTGTCGGCCACCTTCTCGTTCTGAGCGCCATGGCCTGGGCCGCCTTTGTCGTGAGCCTACTGGGAGCGGTGGCCATCTACCTGGCCGCCCCCCACCAGGCCTGGCTGGCGAAGGCCTGGCCGGTGCGCATGCGCTGGGCCGGCATCGGCCTGCTGCTGATCGCGCTGGCGCTGTGGCTGGAGACCCTGCGCCCGCTGGCCGCCGTGTTCACTTTCAGCACCTTGCTGATGCTGCTGTTCACCGTGCTGCCCTACCTGGGCGCGCTGCGCCGTGTGCTGCGGCGCCAGCCCGCCGGAGACCGCCATGGCTGACACCAAGTCCGCGCCCATCCGCCGCGACTGGTGGTCCAAGAGCCTGGCCGGGGTGCTGCTGGGCCTGACGCTGGGCCTGGCGGCCGGCGGCGTGTTCATGCGCTATGTCGATGGCCCCGCGACGATCACCTCCCAGATCGCCATGTGGGTGGTGCCGCCCGTGTGGATGGCGGTGCTGAGTTTCTGCTTTCTGTTCCGCAGCGGGCTGCGTGCCTGGCTGTGGCTGCTGGCGGCCAACGCCCTGGCCTGGGCGCTGGTGTGGGTGGGCCGACCTCTGCCTTCTTTCCTCGGGACCTGATCGCCGTGCGCGCCGACACCCTTCGTCTCTACAAGAGCGTCCACACCTGGACGGGCATCGTCGCCGGCATGGCGCTGTTCATCGCGTTCTACGCGGGCGCGCTGACGGTGTTCAAGGAGCCGATCGCGCGCTGGGTCTCGCCGCCGTCGCCCGGTGTGGCGGCCGTGAGCCTGGCCGACGCGCCGGCCCTGATCGCCGGCACGCTCAAGGCCCGACCGAGCGCGGCCAAGGACTTCACCCTCTACCTGCAGCCCGCCGAGCATGTGCCCGCGCGCCTGGGCTGGAGCGAGAAGCCACCCGGTGGCGATGGCGACGACCACGACGAATCCCACGCGCACCACTACACGGCCACGCTGGACCAGCAGCAGGTGCGCATCGACGAGGATTCGCCCTCGGCCCTGCCGGCCTTCATCGACACCCTGCACCGCGTGGTCGGCCTGCCCAAGGACACCGATCCCAACCGCCGTGTGATGGGTGTGATCGCGGCGCTGTACGCGGTGGCGCTGGTGTCGGGCGTGATCCTGCTGCTGCCCACGCTGGTGAAGGACTTCTTCGCGCTGCGCCTGGGCCGCAACCTCAAGCGCATGTGGCTGGACGCGCACAACGTGGTCGGCATCGTGAGCCTGCCCTTCCACGTGGTGATGGCGCTGACGGCGGTGGTCTTCGCCTTCCATGACGACATCTACGAACTGCAGGACAAGCTGATCCACCAGGGCCAGCTGCAGTCCTTCTGGCGCGCGGGGGCAGGCCCTGCCAAGCCGGGCGCCAAACCCGCGCCGCGCGATCCGGCGACCATGCTGCCGCCGTCCCAGCTGCTGGCGCAGGTGCAGGCCATGGCGCCCGACTTCGTGCCCCGCGTGATGCAGTACGCCCAGGTGGGCAGCCCGCGCGCCACCGTGCGCGTGTGGGGCATGGACCCGAACGACATCGCGCGTTCCCCCCGGGGCGGCTTCGTGGCGCTGGATCCGTACACCGGCAAGGTGCAGAACACCGACCTGTTGCCGGGACACCAGTCGGCCCTCTCGGCGACGCTGACCAGCTTCTTCACGCTGCACTTCGCGACCTATGGCGGCAAGCCCGTGCAGTGGCTGTACTTCCTGATGGGGCTGGGCGGGGCCTTCCTGTTCTATTCGGGCAACCTGCTGTGGATCGAGAGCCGGCGCAAGGCCGAGCGGCGCGGCAAGCCCGCGCCGGTGCAGTCTCGCTCGACCACCTTGATGGCGGCCGCCTCGGTGGGCGTGTGCCTGGGCTGCGTGAGCGGCATCTCGCTGAGCATCGTGGCGGGCAAGTGGCTGCATGGCCATGTGGCCGACCTGGGGGCCTGGCACCAGGGCGTGTACTACGCGGTATTCCTGGGCAGCGTGGCCTGGGCCTTCGTGCGTGGTGCCGCGCGTGCCAGTGTTCACTTGCTGTGGCTGGCGGCAGCCTGCACGGTGGCGATCCCTGTGAGCTCGCTGCTGGCGTGGCTGTGGCCCCAACTGGGGCTGTGGGCACATGGCAGCCCGGCCGCGCTGGGCGTGGACGCGGTGGCGCTGGCCGGTGCGCTGTGCTGGGCCTGGGTGGCGAGGGCCACGGCGCGGCGTGTTCAGGCCGGGCGCGGCGACAGCGTGTGGTCAGCGCGCCGGGCCGATCAGACGGATGCTGCGCCGGGCGGCGGGCTCAGTGGCCGTACAGCCTGAGCAGGAGCAACGCGATCACGGCTGCGGCCAACAAGGCGCTCAGCGTCTTCCAGAAGATGACGGGGTTGCGCTCGATCAGGGCCGGGGCGCGTGTCGGCAGGTAGTGCGATGCGGGCTCGTGCAGATCGTGGATGAACTCCGACAGCGCCTCCTGGCGCTTGTGCGGCTGCGGCTGCAGGGCCCGGCGCAGCACGGCATCGAGCCAGGCAGGCAGTTCAGGCCGGTGTTCGCGCAATGGCGTGTAGTGCAGCCGTGAAGCATCGCGCTCGCTGCGAACGCGCGTGACGTGCAGGCCATAGGGCAGTTGGCCGCTCAGCATCTGGTAGCTCAGCACAGCCAGCGCGAAGAGGTCCGACGCGGCCGTGCCACCCTGGCCCAGGAAGTACTCGGGCGCGGTGTACTGCAGCGTGCCCACCAGCGCCTCGGGGCGCGGCTCGCTGCTGCCTTCGGCCAAGCCCGCCACATGCACCGAGCCGAAGTCGATGATCTTGACGGTGCCCGTGGTGTCGATCATCACGTTCTCGGGGCGCAGGTCCTGGTGCAGCATCTCCTTGCGGTGAAAGGCCTGCAAGCCCTGCGCGATCTGGGCGACGATGCGGCGCACGCTGTCCAGGCTGGGCCGTGGGTGGTCGGTCATCCACTGGGCCAGGGTCTGGCCGTCCACATACTCCATCGCCACGACGAGGTGCTGGCGCGGGCGCTCGGTGGCGCAGGGCTTGAGCACGTTGGCGCTGTCGAGCCGGCGGGCCACCCATTCTTCCAGCAGGAAGCGGTCGAGCAGGGCGGGCTGCTCGCGCAGGTCCGCCGCGGGGGTCTTGAGCACGAGCTGCTGGCCGCTCGCGTCGTCCACGGCCAGGTGCACATGGCTGCGGGCGCTGGCGTGCAGTTCGCGCACGATGGTGTAGCCCTCGAAGCGCATGCGCGGCTGCAGGGGCGGCGGCAGGGCCAGGCCTTCGCGCTGCACGGGCAGGTGGCGGGCGTCGGGTTCGGGCAGGCTGTCGATGCGCACCAGCTGCACGGTCAGGTTGTCCTGGCTGCCGCGCGCGAGGGCGGTGTCGATCAGGGCCGATGCGGCGGCATCGAAGTCATCGGCGTGTGCGGCCAGCGCCTGGTGCACATCGGTGGCCTGCACATGCTCGTAGGCGCCGTCGCTGGCCAGCAGGTAGACCTCGCCAGGCTCCAGCGGCCAGTGGCGGTAGTCGATCTCGATGGAGGGGCCCACGCCCAGCGCGCGTGCGAGGTAGGTCTCTGCGGACGAGGTGTGCAGGCGGTGGTCGTCGGTGAGCTGCTCCAGCGCCTGCGGGTGCAGGCGGTACACGCGCGTGTCGCCCACGTGCAGCAGGTGGGCCTCTCGGCCTTTCAGGATCAGGGCGCTGAAGGTGCAGACGTAGCCGCGATCAGGGTCGAAGCGGGCGTCGCTGCGTTTGGTCTGTGCGTGCAGCCAGGCGTTGGTGGCTTCCAGCACGCGCTGGGCGGCGCGGCGCACCGTCCAGGCTTCGGAGGTGTCGTAGTAGTCGTCCAGGAAGCCACGCACGGCGGCCGCGCTGGCGATCTGGCTGACCGCGCTGCTGCCGATGCCATCGGCGATCGCGATGGCGATGCCCTTGGTGCGCAGCAGCGTGCCGGTGGGCACGGCCGCGCCGTGGAAATCCTGGTTGAGCGCCTTGCGCCCGGCCCGCGAGTGCTGGCCGAGCGTGATGCGCAGGGCCTGCGCCATCAGACGGCGGCGCGCTTGGGGGCCGTCTTGTAGTGCGTGGAGTAGAGCGTGGCACCTACGAAGGTCAGGCCACCCACCAGGTTGCCCACCACGGTGGGGATCTCGTTCCAGATCAGGTAGTCCATGATCGTGAAGTTGCCGCCCAGCAGCAGGCCCGAGGGGAACAGGAACATGTTGACGATGCTGTGCTCGAAGCCCATGTAGAAGAACAGGGCGATGGGGATCCACATGCCGATGGCCTTACCCGACACCGAGGTGGACATCATGGCCGCGACCACGCCGGTGGACACCATCCAGTTGCACATCACGCCGCGCACGAACAGCGTCAGCATGCCGGCGGCGCCGTGGGCGGCGTAGCCCACCGTGCGGCCTTCGCCGATGTGGCCGATCTTCACGCCGATGGCGTTGGGCGCTTCGCTGAAGCCGAAGGTGAAGATGATGGCCATGAACACGGCCACCGTGAAGGCGCCCGCGAAATTGCCGCAGAACACCAGCGACCAGTTGCGGAACACGCCGCCCCAGGTGGCGCCGGGGCGCTTGTCCAGCACGGCCAGCGGGGCCAGGGTGAACACGCCGGTCAGCAGGTCGTAGCCCAGCAGGTACAGCAGGATGAAGCAGCCCGGAAAGAGCAGTGCCCCCAGCAGCGGGTTGCCGGTGTTGACCGTGATGCTCACGGCGAAGGCCGCGCCCAGCGCCAGCATGGCGCCGGCCATGAAGGAGCGGATCAGCGTGTCGCGGGTGGACATCAGCAGCTTGGATTCACCGGCGTCGACCATCTTGGTGACGAATTCGGTGGGGGCGAGGTAGGCCATGGGGATTCCTTTGAAGCATTGAAAGGACAGGCCACGGTGAAGGTGCTGTCTTTCGGTGCCGCGAAGGCCATGAAAAAAGCGCCCACCACCGCACCCTGCCGGAGCAGGACGCTGGTTTGGACGCCGTTATCCACACGTTGGTGCACCACCTCGGGGCGCGCAGGCACCATGCGGGGTGGTTGTCAGGCCGCCTTTAGCCTGATGGCTTCAAGGCAAGCTAGACGCATGCCAGCGGCCCAGCCGCGGCTCAGGTGCAACTCAGGTGCGCTTGGGAAAGGCGAAATCCGGCAGCGAGAGCGTGGCCTCGGCCACATCGAGCAGGCGGCGGTTCTGGTCCATCGAGGTTTTCTGCAGCGCGCGGAAGGCGGCTTCTTCCGTCAGCCCCATGCGCGACATCAGCACGCCCTTGGCGCGCTCGATCACCTTGCGCTCGTTGAGCGTGCGGCGCGCGGTTTCCAGCTCGGCCTCCATGCTGGCCAGGCGGGTGGATTGGGCCTGCAGCAGATCGAGCAGCGACGAGGCCTGCGCCTGCGCGGCCGTGTCCAGCTTGGTGCTCAGGCCCTCGGTGACGGCGGCGGGCAGGGGCACGCTGCCCGGCTGCACGGCGGCGTCGAAGAAGCGCTCGACCGCATGGGAGTGCGGCGGCGGGTTGTCGCGCAACTGGCGCAGCAAGCCTTCGGCATCGAGCAGGGCCTGTTCGGCGGCGCGCACCTGGGCCTCGCAGTGCTGGCGCAGGGCCTGCACCAGTTGCTGCTGCAGTTCCCACTGCGCGGTGATGTGGGCGCTGGACACCTCGAACCAGTCGTCGCTGAGCTGCGCATCGAGCGCGGCGCCGGGGCGCGCGGTGCACAGGGTGCGGCGCAGGCGCTCCAGGCGGGCCACGCCGGGCGTGAGCAGGTGCTGCTCCCAGCGGGTGCGCAGCGCGGGCTCGGCGAACTCTTCGAACACGCGCAGACTGTTTTCTTGCGCGTCGATCAGGTGGACCAGGCGCTGCTGCTGTGCCTCGTCGCTGCGGCCCGAGGCGTAGAGCAGGGCGCCCACGGCGCGCTCCTGCCCGGCGGCCTCCTTGCTCTGCACCAGGTGCAGGAAGGCGACCAGCAGGCGTGAGATGCCCGGGTGCGCGGTGGCGTCGGCCACGTGGAAGATCAGCTCGACCAGGCCTGCGATCAGGCGGCTGAAGGCGGCTACCGAGTCGTGGGCGCTGAGCGTGCGCTGCTCGATCTGCGCGCGCAGGCCGTCGAGCACGTCCAGGCCCATCAGCGCCCAGGCCATCATCGAGAGCATGCGGGCCGAGGCGCCCTGGGCCGGCTCCAGCTGCGTGGCGAACAAGGCGCGGGCCTGCGCCTCCAGCGGCTGGGCCTCGGCCACGGCGGCCTGGCGCACATCCACGAACTGCTGTCCGCCCGAGGCCAGGTAGATGCTGGTGGCGCCGCGCTCGCGCTGCAGGGCGTGGATCAGCTGGCCGACGACATCGACCAGTTCGGCGCGGGCGGCCAGGTGCTTGAGCGCGTCGATCTCCAGCTGCTTGGCGCGGAGAACGAGGTGCGAGACAGAAACGGGCGCGGGGGCGGGAGCAGACGGGGACGACATGCCGGGGCGGACAAGGGGGACAACGCAATGCCCGCATTGTCCCCAATTGCCGCGCCCTTGTGCATCCCCTCGCTGCGGTCTTCCCGGCAGAAAGCCGTCGAAAAGGCCTCAGCCCTTGGCCGATACCAGCACGCGGCCGTCGTCCACCTTCACGTCATAGGCCTGAACCGAGTGCTCGGGGGCCTCGATGCATTCGCCCGTGCGCAGGTCGAAATGGTTCTTGTACAGCGGCGAGGCCACGACGATGTGATCGCCCAGGTTGCCCACCAGCCCGCGCGAGAGCACGCTGGCGCCGGATTTCGGGTCCACGTTGTCGATGGCGTAGAGCTGGTCGCCGCCCACGCGGAAGACCGCGACGTGGCGGCCCTCGACCAGGGCGCACACGCCGGTGTTGGGCAGGATGTCGCTGGCCGCGCAGACGGGAGTCCAGTTGAGCGTTTCAGTGGTCATGGTGGTGGTCTTCCCAATCGATCAGGCGGCGGTGGTGTCTGTGGCGGAGGTGGACGCGGATGCGCGCTCTTCCTCACGCGCCGGCCGGATCTGGCCGCGTTCCTTCACGAACACGATGCGCTCGTCCTTGGCGTCGCTGTTCACGAAAGAGCGGAAGCGCTGGCGCACGGCCGGGTCGGTCACGGCGGTCTTCCACTCGCACTGGTAGGTGTTCACCACGTGCTGCATCTGCTGCTCCAGCTCGGCGTTGATGCCGAGGCTGTCCTTGATCAGCACGTCCTTGAGGTAATCGAGCCCGCCTTCGAGGTTCTCGCGCCAGGTGCTGGTGCGCTGCAGGCGATCAGCCGTGCGCACGTAGAACATCAGCACGCGGTCGATCAGCTTGATCAGGTCGGCCTTGGTCAGGTCGGTGGCGAAGAGCTCGGCGTGGCGGGGCTTCATGCCGCCGTTGCCGCAGATGTACAGGTTCCAGCCCTTCTCGGTGGCGATCACGCCGATGTCCTTGCCCTGGGCCTCGGCGCATTCACGCGTGCAGCCCGAGACACCGAACTTGATCTTGTGCGGCGCGCGCAGGCCCTTGTAGCGGTTCTCCAGCTCCACGGCCAGGCCGACGGAATCGTCCACGCCGTAACGGCACCAGGTGCTGCCCACGCAGCTCTTCACGGTGCGCAGCGATTTGCCATAGGCGTGGCCGGATTCGAAGCCAGCGGCGATCAACTCTTCCCAGATGGCGGGCAGTTGCTCCACGCGGGCGCCGAACATGTCGACGCGGGCGCCGCCCGTCACCTTGGTGTACAGGCCGTACTTCTTGGCGACCATGCCCACGGCGATCAGGCCGTCAGGGGTGACCTCGCCACCGGGCATGCGGGGCACGACCGAGTAGGTACCGTCCTTCTGGATGTTGCCCAGGAAGTAGTCGTTGCTGTCCTGCAGGCCGGCCAGGTCCTTCTTGAGCACGAACTCGTTCCACACCGAGGCGAACACGCTGGCGGCGGTGGGCTTGCAGATGTCGCAGCCCAGGCCCTTGCCATGCTTGGCCAGCAGCTCGTCGAAGGTCTTGATCTGGCCGACGCGCACCAGGTGGTAGAGCTCCTGGCGCGAGTAGGGGAAGTGCTCGCACAGGTGGTTGTTGACGGCCATGCCGCGCTTGGCCATCTCCACCTTCATCACCTGGGTGACCAGGGGCACGCAGCCGCCGCAGGTGGCGCCGGCCTTGTTGCAGGCCTTCATGTCGGCGATGGTGCACACGCCCTCGCCCACGGCCGCGCAGATCTGGCCCTTGCTCACGCTGTTGCACGAGCAGATCGTGGCGCCGTCGGGCAGGGCGTCCACGCCCAGGCCGGGCTTGGCCTTGCCGTCGCTGCTGGGCAGGATCAGGAACTCCGGGTCGGCCGGCAAGGTGATGCCGTTCAGGGCCATCTGCAGCAGGGTGCCGTATTCATCGGCATTGCCCACGAGGACTGCGCCCAGCAGCTGCTTGCCATCCTGGCTGACGACGATCTTCTTGTAGATCTGCTTGATCTCGTCCACGTATTGGTAGGTGCGGGCGTGCGGCGTCTTGCCGTGCGCGTCGCCGATGCTGGCCACGTCCACACCCATCAGCTTGAGCTTGGTGCTCATGTCGGCGCCCACGAAGGCGGCGTCCGTCTGGCCGGCGATGTGCTTGGCCACCACGCGGGCCATGTCGTAGCCGGGTGCTACCAGGCCGAAGGTCTGCTCGTTCCAGCTGGCGCATTCGCCAATGGCGTAGACGTCGTGGTCGCTGGTGCGGCACTCGCTGTCGATCACGATGCCGCCGCGCGGGCCGATGGCCAGGGCGCATTGGCGGGCCAGTTCGTCACGCGGGCGGATGCCGGCCGAGAACACGATCATGTCGGTCTCGAGGTAGCTGCCGTCGGCGAACACCATGCGGTGACGGGCCGTGGCGCCGTCGACGATCTCGGTGGTGTTGCGGCTGGTGTGCACGTGCACGCCCAGCTCCTCGATCTTGCTGCGCAGGATGCGGCCGCCGCCGTCATCGACCTGCACGGCCATCAGGCGGGGGGCGAACTCGACCACGTGGGTTTCCAGGCCCAGGTCGCGCAGGGCCTTGGCGCATTCCAGGCCCAGCAGGCCACCGCCCACCACCACGCCCTTGCGCGAGGTGGCGCCCGCGGCCGTCATGGCTTCCAGATCCTCGATGGTGCGGTAGACGAAGCAGTGGGGGCGCTCGCGGCCGGGCACGGGCGGCACGAAGGCGTTGGAGCCGGTGGCCAGCACCAGCTTGTCGTAGGGCAGCACCTCGCCGTCGGCGGTGGTGACGGTTTTGTTGCGGCGCTCGATGGCGACGGCGCGGGCGGCCAGGCGCAGGCTGTAGCCGGTGCGCTCGAAGAAGCCGGGCTCGACCAGGGAGAGGTCATCGGCCGTCTTGCCGGCGAAGAATTCGGAGAGGTGGACCCGGTCGTACGCGGCGCGGGGCTCTTCGCACAAAACGGTGACCTCGGCGCCGTTCAGGCCCTGCTCGGCCAGGGATTCGAGGAACTTGTGGCCCACCATGCCATGGCCAACGACGACGATCTTCATGTGCGCACTCCTGGAGAAGACGGGATGCGCGGGTCAGCACTGAAGACCGCGGCGCACCGTGACCACGTGGCGCTGGGGCACCTCGGGGTCCAAGGGGTCAGAAGGAGCGGGCCTCAGTGAAGGGGGAAGGCCTGCTCCGACGGATCCGCCGTCGTTAGCGGAGTTGATTCGGTGGCACCCGCAGCGTCAGTACCGCGGATGCACGCCATCCAACTTGCAAGGCCCATGCCTGGTTTTGCAGACACGGTGGCTCAGAGGGAAACGGCCTGTGCGGCAGCGATCTCGGGCCTGCCCGTGCACCCATCACCGGCGTCTGCCATGGCGGCCAAACCCCAATGTGGTGCGTTGCCGCACCGCCATGGTGAGTTCAGGCATGGCCGAATCGGCCCGGCATCCCGTGACAGAATCCCCGCGCGACAGCGCCGCGTTCCTGCGGCGACAAGGGAGATGTCGAGATGTTCTACGCAGTCAACAAGCTGGCCCTGCTGGCCTTCTACCTGGTCGTGCTGGCCAGCTTCGCCGTGGCCCTGCCCGTGGCACCCGAGGTTGTCTACTGGGCCCGCGTCATTGCCGCGGTGCTGCTGGTGGCCCACGCTGCCGAGGTGCTGGTGTTCTTCGGCAAGGTCAAGCTGTACAAGGGCCCGGTGGCCGTGAGCGTGCTGCTGACCCTGCTGTTCGGCTTCCTGCACTGGAAGCCCCTGGCCGACGCCGCCGCCCGCGGGCGCTGAGCCATGCGCGGCGACCGCGCGCGCACACTCGTCCTGCTCGGCGGCCTGTACGCCGCGCAGGGCCTGCCCTTCGGTTTCTTCTCGCTGGCCCTGCCCGTGCTGCTGCGCGAGCAGGGCTGGACGCTCACGGCCATCAGCTTTTTGCAGTTCCTGGCGTTGCCCTGGGGCATCAAGTTCCTGTGGGCGCCGGTGGTCGACCGGCACGGCGCGCGCCGCACCTGGCTGCTGAGCCTGCAGGGCGCGGCCATCGCCATGGCGCTGCTGCTGTCCGAACTGCACTTCTCGCTGGACAGCGTGCTGCTGTTCGTGGCGGTGTTCCTGTTCAACCTGATCGCCGCCACGCAGGACGTGGTCACCGACGGGCTGGCCGTGCGCCTGCTCGACGCGCAGGAACGCGGGCTGGCCAACGGCCTGCAGGTGGGCGCTTACCGGCTGGGCATGATCCTGGGCGGCGGGCTGCTGCTGTGGGTGTTCGCGCAGATGGGCTGGCGCGTGATGTTCCTGGGCATGGCGGGCATGCTGGCCCTGACGACGCTGCCGGTGCTGTGGCTGCGCGAGCCGCAGGTGCCGCGCGACGAGGCTCCGGTGCCATCGACGGCCGAAGTGCCCGCCACCGCCACCCGGGCCGTGCTGTTGTCGCCAGAGCCTGCCGCCGAGCGCAGCACCGCATCGCCTTTCAGCGGCTGGCGCCTGGCCATCGCCTGGCTGCACCGAGCGCTCACGCCGGGCATGCTGGTGCTGGCCGGCCTGATCTTCTGCTACCGCTTCGGCGACCAGCTGGTCAGCTCGCTGCTGATCCCCTTCATCCGCGACCAGGGCATGGACAAGGAAACCATCGCGGTGATGAAGGGCACGGTGGGCTCGGCCACCAGCTTGCTGGGCGCGGCCGTGGGCGGCTGGCTCACCTTCCGCGCCGGGCGGCGCCAGGCCCTGCTGTGGAGCGGGCTGCTGCAGGCGGCGGGCTTCGGCCTGTACATCGCGGCGGCCATGGGCCTGGGCGGCTTCGAGCTGCTGTGGGCGGCCACGGTGGTCGAGGGCGTGGTCGGCACCATGGCCTCGGTGGCGCTGTTCGCCCTGATGATGGACGCGTCCGATCCGGCCCACGCCGGCACCGACTACACCCTGCTGGCCAGCGTGGTGGTGGCCGTGAGCAGCCTGGGTGGCCTGGCCGGGGGCTTCATGGGTGATCGGCTGGGCTACACCGCCACCTTCTGCATCGGCACGGCGCTGGCGGCGGCGGGCTGCGTGTTCCTGGTGTGGTGGCTGGACCGCCACCCGACGCACACGCGGGTGACGCAGGCCTGGCGGTGACGCCAGGCCTTGATCCCGGGATGGCCGTGCATACACTCCCCAAAGTTGTTCCCTGAAGTGTTCACTCAAGCTTGATCACGATGCCTTACCGCAACGAACTCGTCACACCCGCCGACATCGAGCACTACGACCTCAACAGTCTGTGGAAACGCTATTACTTTGTGTTCACCGGACTGTCCTGGACCGTTGACCGAGAGAGCGAGTCCTATCTGTTGCTGGTGCGCAGGAACCCGGAAGACATGAGCACCATGGTTTTTGTCTTTCTGTGGGATGGGGAACTGACGGAAGAGCTCCTGCACATGGACGGCAGCCGTGCGGCAGGCGGCCGCTACCTCATCCAATGGCGTTTGCTGACCAAGCCATTGAACGCCATGCAGCCGGCGGCTCACCAGTCCAGGCTGGCGGCACTGAAGGCCGCGCTCACCGCCTACAAGAGCAGAGGATTGAACAGTTCGAGCGAGCTCAGCTATGTCATCGATTTTGACTTCTGAGCCGCCATTGCAGGACAAGGCGTTGTCCGGGGGCCTGACGGCGGAGGCCGCCGCCCAGCTGTTGCAGCGCTCTCCGGATGCCTATGCGACACCGCAGGCGCTGATGTCCCTGGTGGCCCAGGTGTCGGTCGCGCATGCCGACGGCTTGCCAACCGATCGCACGGTGCTGTACAGCGGGGACATCGATGAAGGCCCTCCGCCGCTCGGGTCGTGGAAGCTGGCCACCGCTCTGCAGGGCCAGGACCCTGGCGTGCTCATCATCGACGTGACCGAACGCGGCCGGTTCCTGAGCAGTGAAGCCTTTCAGGACGCCATGCTCAGGGCTTTCGCGAAAGAGGGCTTCGAAACCTATGCCGACATCACCAAGGCGCGCGATTCAGAGGCCAACAAATTTCTCTTCGATGCCGAAGATGGTGCCTGGGCAAAGGCCTCGCGCAGTTTTGCCGAGTCCCTGGAGGGGGATGTCGTTGTGCTGAGCAGCAAGGCCAATCCTGCGCGCACCTTCGGCCTGGTCGAGCTGCCCGCCTTGCTGGCCAACCCCAAGGTCAATTCTGTCAACGGTATCGCGAAGAACACCCTGGCGCAACTGGCGGGTCAGCCCAATGGACAGGCGGTTGTGTTCAAGGCCCTGGCGGAAACGGCCAAGTCGCTGCTCAACCAGTGCGCGGTGGCCTGGGACGAGAACCAGCGCATCGCCCATGTGGACACCACGCCACTGATCGGGCGTTGCGCCCAGGCACCGAAGCAAGGGGCCGGCCAAGCCAGGCTGATCCAGGCGGGAGAACCTGATCCGAAGACTTTGGACGGCTTGAACAAGGCGGTTCGCCTGGTTCGGCGCAAGTGGCTGGAGCAGGTGCTGGGGGTCAGGTTCGAGCGCTGAGGGCCTTGCTTCAACGACGCGCCGGCAGCGTTTTCTCCCCTGCCGAGGCCCAGCCTGCGGCGGCGCCACCAGGCCGACGGACCTCGTCTCGCCCGATCTGGAACAATCAGGGCTACCTGCTTCCTGGTTCGTCACCCATGTCCGACACGGATTCCCTGCGCCAGCTGGCGCATCGTCTCGAAGCCTTTGCCGCCGAGCGCCACTGGCAGCCCTTCCACTCGCCCAAGAACCTGGCCTCCGCGCTGAGCGTCGAAGCGGCCGAGCTGCTGGAGCACTTCCAGTGGCTGACCGAGGACCAGAGTCGCCAGTTGCCCTCGGACAAGAAGGAAGCGGTCGCCTTCGAGATGGCCGACGTGCTGCTCTACCTGGTGCAGCTGTCGTCGGCGCTGGAGGTGGACCTGCTGGACGCGGCGCGGCGCAAGATGGTGGTCAACGCGCGCAAGTACCCGGTGCCTGGTGCCGACACGGGCACGCTGCCGGGCCTCAGGCCCCGTTGATGCGCAGACGTCGACGGGCGATCAGCAGGCCGAGCACGCCGATGGCCCCCAGGAGCGGTGCGGCGGGTTCCGGCACGGCCACCGTCACGGTGCTGAGCCGCAGATGGCCGGTGACGGTGATGGTTTGCCGGCTCACAATGCCCTGGTTGCTGAGGTCCGGGACCCACGAGGTGCCCGTGTCGTCGAGGATGAGCCTGCGCTGAACCAGGCTCAGTTGGTCCTCGAAGCCGTTGGCGATGGTCAGGCCCTGCAGGCTCTGCAGCCAGGCCGTGGCATCGTCCCCCAGATAAGGCGTGGCGTCCGTGGAGGCCAGTGGCGCATACGCCGGCAGATTCAAGCTCAGCAGGCGGGAGTTCTGGGTCTGGTCCGCGCCGGTGTTGTCGACGGGGTGGTCCATCACGGCGGCGATCATCAGCATGCTTGTGGCCACCCCCGCCGGCGAGTCGCTGCTGGTGAGTCGCGCCAATTGCACCAGCGTGGCGCTGGTGCCGCCCTCATAGGGCACGACGGCATTGAATGCGTTCGCGTAAGCAGGCTGCTCTGCCAGGAACTGTGCGCTGAAGGTGAGAGAGCGCGCGTACTCAAAAGAGGTCGTCGGGGTGGGATAGGTCGTGAGGCTTCCCACGCCGTAGAGCGTGTCGGTATCAACCTGCACCGTGAACGAGAAGGGGGCCGCATCGGACAGGGCCTGCGTGGGCGCCACCGTGAGCTGCCCTTGCGCCCCGCTCGCGGCGCTCAGGGACGTCGGCGTGAGGTCGAACCCCAGCGTCACGATGGCGGCCTGGGCGATGGGGGTGGCGATGGCGAAGGCCGCGACGAGGCCGACGGTGCGAACGAACCGCATTGGAGCTGCTCCCTGTGGAAGGTCTGATTTTCGTCACGCATTGTGACAAATGGCGAGGGGCCTCGTCAGTGCGCTGAAACCCCGTGTGCGAGGGGGGCGGCCTCGCGCCGCAAGCCTGGAACTTTCCTGAAAAGGTCTGTGAACCTCTGTATTCCTCGTGTAAGCCCCAGCGGGATGGGATAAATTAACGACTTATCCCCTTCAAATGAGGGGTCCCCTATGCCGCCAGTGGTTACAAGAGCTTAAAGAGGACCTGCATGGATGCCAACGAACTGGTTCACGCGATCCAGACGCTGAACGCCGAGGATTCGTTCCGACCTCGGCTGGACGCGCAGCAATGGCGCGTGTTTTGCCAGTACCTGACACGCCATGAACTGCGCTCGGGCGATCTGCTGATCAAGCAGGGCGACCATGACCGCACGGTGTACTTCCTGGGCCAGGGCTCGCTGCAGGTCTTCGTGACCGGTGCGGCGCCGGGTGCCTCGCGCATCGCCATCCTGCGGGCCGGCGCGGTGCTGGGCGAGCCGGGGCTGTTCGCCGACGGGCCGCGCATGGCCAATGTCGAGGCCATGACGCCCTGCGTGGTGTGGGCGCTGCGCCTGCCGCGCTTCGAGGAACTGGCCGCCCGCGTGCCGCAGGTGGCTGTGGAGGTGGTGCGTGCCGCCGGTGCCCTGATGGCCCAGCGCATGCGCGCCAACATGCTGAGACAGATCCCCAGCGCCTGAACAGACAGGCGTTCGCTCACTTGGCCGTGGCCACAGCCGCCCGGCCCTCGGTTCCAGGCTGGGTTGAGACGAGGTGAAAAAAGATGTCCGCAGGGGTGCATGAAGTCCACCGTCCCACGATCCTGGTGGCCGACGATTCGCCGCAGAACATCGAGCTGCTGTCGCGCGTGCTGGGGCAGGACTACCGCATCAAGGTGGCCACTTCGGGCGAGAAGGCGCTCAAGATCGTCTACTCCGACGAGCCGCCCGAGCTGATCCTGCTGGACATCATGATGCCCGACGTGAGCGGCCACGAGGTGTGCCGCCGTATCAAGGCCAACCCCGACCGGCGCCGCATCCCCATCATCTTCGTGACGGCCATGAGCTCGATCGAGGACGAGAGCCTGGGCCTGGCCATCGGCGCGGTGGACTACATCACCAAGCCGATCAGCCCGCCGCTGGTGCAGGCCCGCGTGCGCACGCACCTGGCGCTGTACGACCAGTCGCGCGAGCTCGAACGCATGGTGTCGCAGCGCACGGCCGAACTGGTGGCCACGCGCCAGCAGGTGATCCGCCGGCTGGGCCGCGCCGCCGAGTTCCGCGACAACGAGACGGGCAACCACGTGGTGCGCATGAGCCACATCTGCCGTCTGGTGGGCGTGCAGGCGGGCCTGGGCCCGGCCTCGCTGCAGCTGCTGTTCCAGACGGCGGCCCTGCACGACGTGGGCAAGATCGGGGTGCCTGACCACATCCTGCTCAAGCCCGGCCCGCTCAACGATGAAGAGTGGGCCGTGATGCGCCAGCACCCGCAGATCGGTGCGGACATCATCGGCAAGCACGACAACGAGCTGCTGGCCGCGGCGCGCACCATCGCGCTGAGCCACCACGAGCGCTGGGATGGCAGCGGCTACCCGCTGGGCCTCAAGGGCGAGCAGATCCCGCTGTTCGGGCGCATCGTGGCCCTGGCCGATGTGTTCGACGCGCTGATGAGCCAGCGGCCCTACAAGGAGGCCTTCTCGCCGGCCAAGTCGCTGGAGCTGATGGAGGCGGGCCGGGGCACGCACTTCGATCCGGCCCTGCTGGACGCCTTCTTCGCGCAGCAGCACGAGATCCTGCAGATCATGGCCCAGTACGCCGACGAGCGCGGCTCGCAGGTCGACTGAGCCTGCAGAGCCGCCCGGCGCCCCGTCCTAGGCCTGCTGGTGCCGGGGATCCGGGGCCGATGGGCTGTCGCTGCTGCCGGGGGTGGGCGCGCCGCTCGGGGCCTGTGCGGCCGTGCGCCGCCAGTCGCCCAGGGCGGTTTCCGCCTCGTCGAAGTCATAGCGCAGCAGGGCCTGGCGCAGGCGCGCCACCTCGTCCAGCGGGGCCAGGGCCGGGTGCTGCTCCAGCAGCTGGCGCAGCACCTCGGGGGCCTGGGCGTCCTGGTCGTGGATCAGGGTGGCGAGCTGGTTCCACCACGGGGCCAGCAGGCTCACCGCCGGGCGCGGGGGCGCATCGGCGGGTTCAACGGCGCTGGGCTTGACCAGCGTGGCGATGTCGGCGAGCACGGCCTTCAGGCCCTCCTGCGCGGCCTTGGCGCGCACCACGCTTTCGTCCGGGTCGGCGCGCAGGCAGGCTTCTTCGAGCTGGGCGATGGCGTGCACCAGCTGCTGCGCGCCGATGTTGCCGGCCAGGCCCCGCACGCCATGGGCGATGCGCAGCACCTCGTCGTAGTCGTGGCGGGCCAGGGCCTCGTCGATCTGCGCGCAGGCCTGGCCCTGGGTCTTGTCGAAGCCCTTGAGCAGGCGGCGGTACAGGTCGACGTTGCCCATGCAGCGGGTGACGCCGTCGCGCGTGTCCAGCGCGGCGCAGGCGGGCAGGGCGTCGCCACCGGCCTGCCACGGGCGCCCGGCCGCCGGATGCGCCGGGGTGATCCAGCGCGCCAGGATGGCGAACATCTGGGGCAGCTCCAGCGGCTTGGTGATGTGGTCGTTCATGCCGCAGGCCAGCACGCGGTCGCGGTCGGAGGCCATGGCGCTGGCCGTCATCGCGATGATGGGCAGGTGCTGCCAGGCGGGGTTGGCGCGGATCTTCTCGGTGGCGGTGTAGCCGTCCATCACGGGCATCTGGCAGTCCATCAGCACGCCGTCGAAGGGGCCGTCGGTGCGCAGCTTGTCCAGCGCATCGGCGCCGTGGTCGGCGGTGACCACTTCCAGGCCGGCGCGCATCAGGAGGTCGCAGGCCAGCTCCTGGTTCATGGGCTGGTCCTCGACCAGCAGCACGCGGGCGCCGGCCAGGTGGCGCTGGGCGTTTTCCAGCACCTTCATGGCGGGGCGCGGCGTCGGGCTGGGCAGGTCCTGCTCGTGGCCCAGGGCGTAGCTCAGGCTGTCCAGCAGGGTCGAGGGCGTGACGGGCTTGTTGAGCACGCCGGCCAGGCCCACGCCGGCGGCGGCGCGCAAGGCCTCGTCGCGCGCGAAGGCGGTGACCAGCAGCACGCAGGGACGGTGCTCGGGCGGCAGCGCCAGCGCGTGCTTGGCGAAGTCGATGCCGTCCATGCCGGGCATCTTCCAGTCGGTCAGCAGGATCTGGTGGGGGCGGCCGGCGTCCATGGCCTGCTTCATGCGGTCCAGCGCGGCGGGGCCGCTGTCGGCCAGGTCCACGTCCAGGCCCATGCGGCTGACCATCTCGCCCAGGATGTCGCGGGCCGTGGGGTTGTCGTCCACCAGCAGCAGGCGGCGGCCGCGCAACTCGTGCGCCAGCAATGCGCGGCGGGCGGGCGATTGCTGGTTCTGCAGGCCCATGCGCGCGGTGAAGTGCATGGTGGTGCCCTGGCCCGGCTGGCTCTCGGCCCAGATGCGGCCGTCCATCAGCGTGACCAGTTCGCGGCAGATGGCCAGGCCCAGGCCCGTGCCGCCGTACTGGCGGGTGGTGGAGCTGTCGGCCTGCGTGAAGGGCTCGAACAGGCGGTCGACCTGCTCGCGCGTCATGCCGATGCCGGTGTCCTTCACCCAGAAGTGCAGCTGCACGGCGTCGGCGTCGAGCTGCTGCACCTCGCAGCCGATGATGACCTCGCCCTTCTCGGTGAACTTGATGGCGTTGGTGCCCAGGTTGATCAGAATCTGGCCCAGGCGCATGGAATCGCCCACCAGCGCGGTGGGGATGTCGGGCTCGGCGGTGAAGAGCAGCTCCAGGCGTTTTTCTTCGGCCCGCACGCCCAGCACCTCGGCCATGTGGCTGACCACGGTTTCAAGCTGGAACTCGGTGGTCTCCAGCTCCAGCTTGCCTGATTCGATCTTGCTGACGTCGAGGATGTCGTTGAGGATCTGCAGCAGGTTGGCGGCGGCGCGGTGGGCCTTGTCCACGTAGTTGCGCACGCGCGAGGGCATCTCCTCCATCAGCGCCAGGTGGGTCATGCCCATCACGGCGTTCATGGGGGTGCGGATCTCGTGGCTCATGTTGGCCAGGAAGCGCGATTTGGCCTGGGTGGC
>DXIO01000037.1 GCA_019112875.1 Candidatus Aquabacterium excrementipullorum | reverse complement strand
GAGCCGGTGTCCAGCACCACCATCTCGTCCACCCAGGGCCGCGCGCTGGCCAGGCACCGCTCGATGCAGCGGGCTTCATCACGCGCGATCACGACGAGGGCCAGAGACATGGTTTCAGTGTAGATGTATGCAGGTGTGAACTCCCCTAAGGTCGGCGAGAGCCCTGCCGATAACTTTTGACCTGGCTATCACAACGACCGGGAACAGAGCACCACAAAGTGCCTGTCGAGTGAAAAAAGTCACTCAAGAGCCCCGCACCTCGGACGATAACTAGAGCAACGGCACTTGACAAAGGTGTCGGGGTCCGGTTAGCCGGCCAGCTTGTTCAAGTGGGATCCTCCCCTGGGCAAAGACGGTTGACTAGCGTCGGGCAGGCAAACGCCGCAGTGGGCAACCACTTCAACGTGTTCGCCGGCGCTATTCGCCGGGTAGTTAATTTTGACCATTAGGAGCGCACCATGTCGCAATCTGTCAACACCAACATCATCTCGCTGAACGCTCAACGCAACCTGAGCACTTCGCAAACGTCCCTGTCCACTTCGATGCAGCGCCTGTCCTCGGGTCTGCGTGTGAACTCCGCCAAGGACGACGCCGCCGGTCTGGCCATCGCCAACCGCATGACGGCCCAATCTCGCGGCATGAACGTCGCCGTGCGCAACGCCAACGACGCCATCTCCCTGTCGCAGACCGCTGAAGGCGCGCTGGGCAAGATCGGCGACAACCTGCAGCGCATGCGTGAACTGGCTGTCCAGTCGCGTAACGCCACCAACAGCTCCGGCGACCGTGAAAACCTGCAGAAGGAATTCAGCCAGCTGCAAGAAGAAATCCAGCGTACCGTCAACAGCACCTCGTTCAACGGCACCAAGCTGCTGGACGGCTCGTCTGGCGACCTGGAATTCCAAGTCGGCGCCAACACCACCTCCGATGACCGCATCACGATCACCGGCGTGGACATGAACGGCACCGCCAACAAGACCAGCGCCGTCGATGACGACGCCACGGTGTCCACCGCCGACGTGGTGGTCGCCACGGCCTTCACCAGCTACGCCGACGACGCAGAAGGCATCTCGATCGGTGGCTTCCAGAACGACGGCACGACCGAAGTGACCACGGACGACATCGACACCGCCATCAACGTGATCGACAAGGCCATGGACCGCGTCAACGAGCAGCGCGCCACCTTCGGTGCGGCCCAGAACCGCTTCGAAGCCGTGATCTCGAACCTGCAGGTCGGCATCGAGAACCAGACCGCCGCCAGCGGCCGCATCCTGGACGCCGACTTCGCCACGGAAACCGCCAACCTGTCGCGCTCGCAGATCCTGCAACAGGCCGGCACGGCGATGGTGGCCCAGGCCAACCAGCTGCCCCAGCAAGTCCTGTCGCTGCTGCGCTGATCGACTGAGCGGCCCGCAAGGCCGCTGGGCAGGCGACCTCTCAGAGGTTTCCCGCCTTCTGAAAATCCAAGCCAGATGCCGCTTCCAGCCCTTGGGCCGGGGGCGGCATTGTCGTTTTGAATTGGCCGGTTTAGGGGGCCCACATCCGGGGTTTGCCGCACTCAAGTTCTTCTGACAATCCATCTAACAGGTCAAAGGATTGCTACAGATCCTTAGCCTGCAATCACAGCAGGCCGGCTTGCGGGCCGAGATCTTGGATTCTTTTGGTTAGGAGTGCAACATGCCCCAAACGATCAACACCAACACCGTGTCGTTGAACGCGCAGAGAAACCTCAACACCTCGCAGGGGTCGCTGGCCGTGTCCATGCAGCGCCTGTCGTCGGGTTTGCGGGTGAATTCGGCCAAGGACGACGCCGCGGGTCTGGCCATTGCAGAACGGATGAACTCGCAGGTGCGCGGCATGAATGTCGCCATCCGCAACGCCAACGACGCGATCTCGCTGTCGCAGACCGCTGAAGGCGCGCTTGGCAAGATCGGCGACAACCTGCAGCGCATGCGGGAACTCGCCGTGCAGTCGCGCAACGCCACCAACAGCGAAGGCGACCGCGCGAATCTGCAGAAAGAATTCCAGGCCGTGCAGTCTGAAATCAGCCGCACGATCAATGGCACGTCTTTCAACGGGCAAAAATTGTTCGATGGCACCGGCAGCGACCTGGACTTCCAGGTGGGCGCAGGCACCACGACCGATGACCGCATCACCATTTCGCAGGTCGATCTGTTCGGCACCGGCGCCGCCGATGCCAACAAGACCGACGCCTCGAGCACCGACCCCGCTGTGCGTGCCGCGCTGGCCGACAACGTCGTGATGCAGACCGTGATCCTGGGTTTTGCCGACACCACCAACGGCGCCAACGGCATCGCCATCGGCGGTTTCCGCGACGACGGCACCACGGCGATCGACGGCACCGACATCGACGCCGCCATCAACGTGATCGACGAAGCGCTGAACCGGGTGAACGACACGCGCGCCACCTTCGGTGCGGCCCAGAACCGCTTCGAAGCCGTGATTTCGAACCTGCAGACCAACGTGGAAAACCAGGCGGCTGCCCGCGGCCGGATCATGGACGCCGACTTCGCCTCCGAAACCGCCAACCTGTCACGCTCGCAGATCCTGCAGCAGGCCGGCACGGCGATGGTGGCCCAGGCCAACCAGTTGCCCCAGCAGGTACTCAGTTTGCTGCAGCGTTGATCGTCAGGTAAGAAGCACTTACTTACGCGTCTTCTGGCTAAAGTTTCACGTCAATGCGCCGATTCCCAGACAAGTCCGGGTGAGTGACATCACCACCCGGACCGTTCTGCATTCTCGAAGGGATTCATCATGGCCAACATCAGCTCACTAGGCTCTGCCGCCGGCATTGACGGCGAAAGCATCATCAAGCAGTTGCTGGCCGTCGAAACCCAGCCCAAGACAAAGGTCCAGGCCGAGAACACGACGCTCAACACCAATTTGTCGACCTGGGGCAAGATCCAGAGCGCCTTCGCCGCTGTCAAGGACGCCGCCAACGCGCTGACCAAGAACGATTTCTGGAAGGCCACCACCGCCACGTCGAGCGACGACACGGCCGTCTCGGTGACGCCCAGCACAGAGTCCTCCGCCGGCAGCTATGCCGTGGCCGTGCAATCGCTGGCCCAATCGCAGTACGTGGCCTCCAGCGCCTTCACCGACAAGACCGCCACCGTAGGCGAAGGCACCCTGACGATCGAACTGGGTACCTTCACGGCCAACCCGACCGCCCCGCCCGCCGCCACCTTCGCAGCCAAGGCCGCCGCCACCGCCGTCAACATCGAGATCGGCCCCGGCGACAACACCCTTGAAAAGATCCGCGACAAGATCAACGCCGCCAACGCCGGCGTGACCGCCTCGCTGGTCACCGACGCGTCCGGCACACGCCTGGTCGTGCGTGGCGCCAACACCGGCGCCGACAACGCCTTCCGCATCAGCGTGAGCGATGCCGATGGCGCCAACAGCGATGGCAGCGGCCTGTCGGCCCTGGCCTACGACCCGTCCGCCGACATCACCAGCATGACCCGCTCGCAAGCGGCCACCAACGCCAAGGCCACCATCAACGGCCTGGAAGTGACCTCCGACAGCAACACGCTCAAGAACGTGGTCGATGGGCTGACGATCAAGCTCAACAAGGTCACCGACACGGCCACCGCCAGCAACCCGGTCAACCTCACCGTCAACACCGACACGGCCGGCATCCGCAAGGGCATCGACGCCTTCTCCAAGGCTTACAACGACGCCATCGGCCTGATCCGCGTGCAGACCATGTACGACGCGGACAGCAAGACGGGCGGCCCGCTCCAGGGCGATTCCACCGCGGTGGGCCTGCTCAACCAGCTGCGATCGATGGCCGGCACCAGCACGTCGGCCTCCAGCGTGTTCACCCGCCTGTCCGACATCGGGCTGGAGATGAACAAGGACGGCACCTTCACCACCAACGAGACCAAGATCGGCAAGGCCCTGTCCGACAACCTCGGTGAACTGCAGAAATTTTTCGCCACGAGCAACGATGCCGACGCCACGGGCGCCGGAATGGCGCAACGCTTCTACAAGATGGCCAGCCAGATCACGGACTCCGATGGCAGCATCGCGGCCCGCACGGACGGCATCAAGAGCACCATCCGGCGCAACGAGAAGAAGATCGACGACATCGACAACCGCCTGACGCTCGTCGAGGCCCGCCTGCGCGCGCAGTACACCGCGCTGGACAACTCGATGACCAAGCTCAACAGCCTGTCGGCCTACGTGTCGCAGCAGCTGAGCGTGCTCACCAGCAGCTGAAACCTGCGGAAACAACTGGCTGAAACTAGGCGGCTTTTTTCTGCTGTCCACGGGTCAAGCCCCCACATCCACGGCCGATAACAGGTATATCCAACATGCCCAAGCCGAGATCCGAGATGTACGCACCCGCCAGCCCCTTCTCCCGTCCCATCCCCGCCGGCGCGCGCCTGTCTGGCGTCTACCGCCAGGTCGGCATCGAAACCAGCGTTTCCGGCGCCACGCCCTACGACCTGGTCAAGCTGCTGCTCAACGGCTACTTCGACGCCCTGGTCGAAGCCAAGAGCGCCATGGCCAGCGGTGACATCGCCCTCAAGGGCCGTGCCCTGGGCCGCGCCACCCGCATCGTGGAAGAAGGCCTGAAGGCCAGCCTCGACACCTCCATGGGTGGCGAAGTGGCCCAGAACCTGCACATGCTGTACGGCTACATCTCCGTGCGCCTCACGCATGCCAACCTGAAGAACGACGCTGCCGCCATCGACGAATGCGTGCAGCTGATGACCCCGATCCGCGAAGCCTGGCAAGGCATCGCCTCTCAGGCCAGCACGGCCCCGATTCACAAGGAGGTGGTGGCATGAACGCCCCCGAACTCATCATCGCCAGCCCGGAAGAAGACCACCGCGCCAACAGCCTGCTGGGCTACTACGAAGCCATCGAGCAGGCCAGCCACGACATGCTGGAAGCCGCCCGCACCGGCGACTGGGACACCGTGGTCCGCCTCGAAGGCGCCTGCGCCGTGCTCATCGCCCAACTCAAGCATGCCGCCAACGTGAACCCGCTGCCGGCCGAAGAGATCGCGCTCAAGGGCCGCATCATGCAGCGCATCCTGCGCAACGACGCCGAGATACGCAACCTGGCCGAGCCCTGGATCAACGAACTGAGCCGCATGACCGGCCACCCGGACGGCGAACGTCTGCACTGAACCCGACGGCAGTACCGCGGGACGCTTATGGAAACCAAACCCATGCCCCTGGGGCAGATGCGCGGCCAACAGGATCTGGACGACTTCCGCATCACCTCGGCCGTGGAGATCCAGGCCATCCTGCGGCAACTGCTCGAGCGCAACACCATGGTGACGCTCAGCAGCCCCAGCGGCGCGAGCTACACCACGCTGATGTGGGCGGTGGATCCGACCCGCGGCATCATCTGCTTCAGCGCCGAGGCCAGCGACCCGCGCTTGCAGCAGCTGCTGCTGTCCGACGAGATCGTCGCCGTGGCCTATCTGGACAGCATCAAGGTGCAGTTCGACGTGGATGGCGCCGTGCAGGTGCGCGGCGGCGACACGGCCCTGAACGCCAGCTTCCCGCGGGAGCTCTTCCGCTTCCAGCGCCGCTCGAGCTTCCGCGTCAAGCCGCTGCTGAGCCACACGCCCACGGCACACTTCCGCCACCCGGCCCTGCCCGACATGCAGCTCTCGCTGCGCATCCTGGACATCAGCCTGGGCGGTGTCGCCCTCGCCCTGCCCAAGGACGTGCCCAACGTGGGCGCGGGCATCCACATCCGCCGCTGCCTGCTCGAACTCGATGCCGACACGCAGCTCGATGTGGGCATCACCATCCACCACGTCACCGTGCTCAACGAGAACCAGGGCGCCCGGCTGGGCTGCGAACTGGAAGGCCTGCACGGCACCGACGAGCGCGCGCTGCAGAACTACATCAACCAGACGCAGAAGCGCCGCAACGCGATGGCCACGGGCTGAGGCGGCCCGCGCTGGTAGCATCAGCGCATGCACGCATCGAACGCTCCCTGGATCATCGCCACCCGCGAAAGCCGCCTTGCCCTGTGGCAGGCCGAACACGTTCGCGCTCTGCTGGGCAAACTGTCCCAACGCCCTGTCGACCTGCTGGGCATGACCACGCGCGGCGACCAGATCCTGGACCGCTCGCTCTCCAAGGTCGGTGGCAAGGGCCTATTCGTCAAGGAACTTGAAGTCGCCCTCGAGGAAGGCCGCGCTCACCTGGCCGTGCACTCGCTCAAGGACATGCCCATGGAGCTGCCCGAAGGCTTCGTGCTGACCGCCGTGATGGAACGCGAGGACCCGCGCGACGCCTTCGTCTCCAACCACCACGCCACACTCGACGCGCTGCCACAAGGCGCCGTGGTCGGCACCTCCAGCCTGCGCCGCCTGGTGCAACTGCGCGCCCTGCGCCCCGACCTGCGCATCGAACCACTGCGCGGCAACCTCGACACCCGCCTGCGCAAGCTTGACGAAGGCCATTACGACGCCATCGTGCTGGCCGCCGCCGGCCTCAAGCGCCTGGGCCTGGCCGACCGCATCCGCCAGGTCATCGAGCCCGTGCAGATGCTGCCTGCTGCCGGTCAGGGTGCGTTGGGCCTGGAGATCCGTGCCGACCAGACCGAGCTGGCGCAGACCCTTCAATCGCTCAACCACACCCCCACCCTGTGGGCCACGCTGGCCGAGCGCGCCGTCTCGCGCGCCCTGGGCGGCAGCTGCTCCATGCCGCTGGCCGCACACGGCACCTGGAATGGCGACACCCTCACCTTGCGCGCCCTGCTGGGCCACCCCGAGCGCACCGGCCTGCTGCAGGCCGAGGCACAAGGCCAGCCCACCAGCACGGCCGGCGCCGAGGCCCTGGGCCTGCTGGCCGCCGACCGGCTGATCGAGGCCGGTGCGCGCGACTGGCTCGCCACCAGCGCCTGATCCGCGGCCGCCCCCCCCGCCGCGCTCATGAAGATCCTCGTTACCCGGCCCGAGCCGCAGGCCTCCGAGTGGGTCGGGCTGCTGAGGGCTGCGGGTGAACAGGCCGAGGCGGTACCCCTCATCGAGATCGGCCCACCACCGGACGCCACCGCCGTGCCCAACGCCTGGGCCGCATTGCCGGACATCCGCCTGGTGATGTTCGTCAGCCCCAATGCGGCGCTGTGGTTCGCACGGCAGCGCCCCGCCAGCCTGCCGTGGCCCCGGGGCACCCTGGCCGCAGCGCCAGGCCCGGGCACCGCCACCACGGTGCTGCAATGCCTGGCCGACGCCGGCCTGGCGACAACACAACTCATCAGCCCCGACGCCAACAGCGCCCAGTTCGATTCCGAGCACCTGTGGCCTTTGCTCGCGCCCCTGCCCTGGGCCGACCAGCACGTGCTGATCGTCAGCGGCGGCGACCAGGGCGAGGCCCGGGGCCGCCAGTGGCTCACCGAGCGGCTGCGCGAGCGTGGCGCCCAGGTGTCGGCCGTGCTGACCTACCAGCGCCGCCCCGCGCGCTGGACCCCGGCCCAGCAAGAGCAGGCCGACCAGGCCCATGCCCATCCTGCCGAGCACGTGTGGCTGCTCAGCAGTTCCGAAGCGGTCGAGCACTTGCAACAGGCCTGGTCCGCACACGGTGGCCTGCCCCCCGGCGCGAAGGCCCTCGCCACCCACCCCCGCGTGGCCGAAACTGCCCGCGCCGCAGGCTTCACCCATGTGCATGACACCCGCCCGACCCCCGAGGCAGTGGCGCTGGCACGACGAACCTGGTCCGGCACCACGGACTGAGCGCCCCCTGCCGGGCACGGCCCGCCCTCGGTCGATACAATGAATTCGTGACCGATACCCTGCCCGTACCTGCCACCCCTGCCTTGCCGCCCGTCGCCACGCCGCCGGACCGCCCCGCCGCAGCCCGCTGGATCGCCATCGCGGTGGCCATCGTCGCCGTGGCTGGCGCCTGGCTGGGCTGGAGCGCCCAGCAGCGCCTGCAGCAACTCGAATCCGAACTGGTCAAGCGTCAGGAACAAAGCCAGGACCAGGCCAAGGAAGCCCACCTGCTGGCCAAGCAGGCCCAGGACAACGCCCGCGACGCCGTCGCCAAGGCCGCCCTGCTCGAAACCCGCCTGGCCGAGGTCGCCCTGCAGCGCGGCCAGCTCGACGACCTCGTCAAGTCCCTGAGCCGCTCGCGCGACGACACCCTGCTGATCGACGTCGAAGGCAACCTGCGCGTGGCCGTGCAGCAGGCCACGCTCACCGGCAGCGCCGAACCGCTGGTGGCCGCCCTGCAGACCGCCGACGATCGCCTCAACCGCGCGCAGCAGCCCCGACTGGCCAACGTGCGCCGCGCCATCGCCAAGGACCTCGACCGCCTCAAGGCCACCCGCGTGGCCGACCTGTCGCTGCTGGCCGTGCGCATGGACGACGCCGTGCGCCTGGTCGATGACCTGCCGCTGCTGATCGATCCGGCCACGCGCCAGGCCGAGGCCAGCGCTCAGGCCGCATCCACGCCGGCGCCCCGCCCTGCCGGCAAGCCAGGCAAGGCCGGCAAGCAGGCCCATGTCGCCAGCCAGGCCGCTTCAGTTGCTGAAGACGAACCCGCCTGGTCTTCCCGCGTGATCGACTGGAGCCAGAAGGCCGGCCAGACCGTGTGGCAGGAAGCCCGCTCGCTGGTGCGCCTGACCCGCATCAACCAGCCCGAAGCCATGCTGATCGCCCCCGAGCAGGCCTTCTTCCTGCGCGAGAACCTCAAGCTGCGCCTGCTCAACGCCCGCCTGGGCCTGCTCAGCCGCCAGACCGCCACGGCCAACGCCGACATCCAGTCGGCACAGGCCGCCGTCAAGCGCTACTTCGATCCGCAATCGCGCAAGACCCAAGCCCTGCAGAGCCTGCTGACGGACATCGCCACGCAGAGCCCGCAGACCCAGTTGCCCCGGCCTGACGACACGCTCGCCGCGCTGGCCACGCTTTCCGCAGGCCGCTGATGCGCACGATCGTCTGGATGCTGGTGCTCGCCGTGGTGGCCGTCGTGGCCGCCACCGCCCTGGGCAGCAATGATGGCGTCGTCACCATCTACTGGCTGAACTGGCGCACCGATCTCTCGCTGAACCTGTTCCTGCTGTCCATGGTGGTGATCTGCCTGGCCGTGTACTCGCTGATCCGCGGCCTGGACGGCCTGCTGGGCCTGCCCGAGCGTGCGCGCCTGTGGCGCACCACCCAGCGTGACCGCGCTGCCCAATCAGCCCTGCGCGAGGCCCTCGCCCTGTACCTGGCCGGCCGCTTCACGCGTGCCCACAAGGCCGCGCAGCGCGCCGTCGCCATCCAGGCCGACACGCCCGACCTGCTGCCTGATGCCGAGTTCACCGCCCTGGCCCACCTGCTGTCGGCCGGCAGCCTGCACCGCCTGCAAGACCGCAACCGCCGCGACGAGCACCTGCAGCGCGCCCTGGACATCGGCCGCCTGACGCGCAAGCCGCGCGCCACCGAGGAAGGCGCGCGCCTGCTGGCCGCCGAATGCGCCATCGACGACCACGACGCACCCCGTGCGCTCAAGGACCTGGCCGAACTGCCCCCTGGCGTGGCCCGCCGCGTGCAGGCCCTGCGCCTCAAGCTCAACGCCGCGCGCCTGGCCCGCCAGCCCATGGAAGCCCTGCGCACGGCTCGCTTGCTGGCCAAGCACCAGGGCTTCACGCCCGTGGCCGCGCAAGGCCTGCTGCGCACGCTGGCCTGCGAGGCCCTGGCCACCAGCCGCGATGCGGATCAACTTCGCCAGCAGTGGAACCAGCTCGACGCGCACGACCGTGCCGACCCGCTGGTCGCCAGCCGCGCCGCCATCCGCATGGCCGAACTGGGTGCACCTGAAGAAGCACGCCGCTGGCTGGCCCCGCTGTGGGACAACATCGCGCGCTGCACTCCCGAAGCCTGTGATGCCCTGGCCATGGCCCTGAGCCACAGCGTGGCCGGCCTGGAAGCCGAATGGCTGCCGCGCCTGGACAAGGTCTCGGCCACAGCACTGCGCACGCCTTCACTGGCACTGGCCGTGGGCGTGGCCCTGGCGGAGCGCCAGTTGTGGGGCAAGGCCCGCACGCTGCTGCTGTCAGCGGCCAACGATGCGCACCTCGATGGTCCACGTCGCCGCCAGGCCTGGGTGGCCTTGGCACGCCTGGCCGAGCAGGAGCAGCGCACCGACGAAGCCGCACGCCACTGGCGCGCCGCCGCACTGGCCGGCGAGCAGTGAAGAAATTCCAAAAAAAGATGCGTGACTGGACGAAGTCTTCAAAAGCATGCTATAGTTTCACTTCTCAGCGGCTGTAGCTCAGTTGGATAGAGTACTTGGCTACGAACCAAGGGGTCGTGGGTTCGAATCCTGCCAGCCGCACCAAATGACGAGGGTCAGCAAGTGAAAACTTGCTGACCCTTTAGTCTTTATGGGATCGCCTCAAAGCTGAGGGCTTTGCCAAGCATGGCAAAGAGGGCTTGGAGTGCCCTCTCCTCATCAACATTCAGTCGTCGATGTCTTGCGGTGCCGCCGCGGGCTTGCGCCCCGTCACCATCGCCCACACCAGGTTCTCACGGTGCTTGATGCTGGTCAGCACCACGCCCGACACATGCAGGGCCACCAGGCCCAGCAGCGCCCAGCCAAAGGCAGCGTGCAGGTCGGCCAGCCAGCCATAACCCCAGAACATGTCCGTGTTGTAGAGCCAGCCGGTGAAGCCCAGCAGGCCGATGCAGGACACCAGCGCCAACACCATCCACCCACCCAGCGGGTTGTGGCCGATGTAGCGCGGGGCCGTGCCCTTGAGCACGCCACGCAGGTAGGCCCATGTGGCGCCCAAAGGTCGCACGAACTGCGCGAAGCGTGCATAGCGGTTGCGAGCCGTGAAGCCCCAGATCAGGCGCAGGCTGACCAGCGCCACCGCGCAGTAGCCCCAGTATTCATGCCGGGGCCCCAGGTGATGGCGGTTGATCCACGCAGCAGCCACGCACAGCACCAACAGCCAGTGCGCCACGCGCACCAGCGGGTCCCACACGCGCGTGCGCGGGCTGGCGTCACTCTTCGACACGTTCGAAGGTCTTGGGATCGAAGAAGGCCTCGATGCGCTTGCCCTTCGGATCCTTGGCGTAGACCTCGTAGCAGGTCGGCGTCTTCTCCATGCGGCGGATCACCCAGCCTTCGGCGGTGAGCTTCTTGGCCAGTTCATCGTGCGAGCGCCATTCTTCCTTGGGGTGCGCGGGGCACTTCACGTCGCCGTGGGCCCAGGCGCCGCCGGCGGCCAGCGCCAGCAATGCGGCCGCACCGGCATGGGCAATGTGTTTGATCATGGTGTTCTCCTTGTAAGGGGGCAGTGAAGGGATGTGGCTCAGGTGATGGCCCAGCGCCTGAGCAGGTTGTGGTACGTGCCCGTGAGCTTGAGCAGGTGTGGATCACCCGCCGGCACCTTGGGTGTCAGGCCCTGGATGGCTTGATCCAGGTCGAACAGCAAGGTTCGCTCGCCGTCGTCGCCCACCAGGCTTTCGATCCAGAAGAAGGACGCCACGCGCGCGCCACGGGTCACGGGCGTCACGCGGTGCAGGCTGGACGAGGGGTAGAGCACCAGGTCGCCTGCTTCAAGCTTCACGGCCTGCGTGCCGAAGGCATCTTCGATTTCCAACTCGCCGCCGTCGTATTCATCAGGCTCGGACAGGAACAGCGTGGCAGAGAGATCGCTGCGCATGCTCTGCCCCGTGCCGGGGATCTGCATCACGGCACTGTCGACGTGCACGCCGTAGGTGCCGCCATTGGCATAGCGGTTGAACTTGGGCGGGTAGATCTTGTTGGGCAAGGCCGCCGAGATGAAGAGCGGCATCTGGCCCAGTTGTCGCAACACGTGCTGGCCGAGCGCCACAGCCAACTCTGAGCCATCGGCCAACTGCTCGTTCTGCTTGACGTCGCGGGCCAGCGCGCCGGCCGTCTTCGCACCGTTCTGCCAATCGGCCTGGTCCAGCCGGGCGCGAAAGGCCCGCACGTCGTCCTTGCTCAGGACGTTGTCAATGGTGATCAGCATCGGGCACGGCCCTCGGTTGAAACGCGGTAGCGCTGGCGGGCAGCAAGGCGGCCCGGCGAACATCGGCCAGCGTGGCACAACCAGCCTGCGCCATGCAGATCTCCAGCTCGTCGCGCAGCAGTTGCAGCATGTGTGCCACGCCCAAGGCACCGGCCACGCTCAGCGCATACAGCTGCAGGCGGCCGATCAACACGGCGTCGGCGCCCAGCGCCAGCGCCTTGAAGACATCGGCACCGCTGCGGATGCCGCCATCGAACAGCAGCGGGAAGGCGGCGCCCACGGCCTCGCGGACCTGGGGCAGCATGCGCAGGCTGCCGGGCGCGCCGTCGAGGCCACGGCCGCCATGGTTGGACACCACCAGACCGGCCACGCCACGGGCCTGCAGGGCACGCGCATCGTCGGGATGCAGCACGCCCTTGACCCACACGGGCAGATGGGTCTGAGCCAGCAGCCAGTCCAGATCATCCCAGCGGGGGGCCTGCTGCATTACGCCTTGGAAGATGCGGCTGTGGCCTGGCTGCACAGACGTGGTTTCAGCGACAGCCTGCACGACAACGTTGACCGCCGCCACATGCGCCGGCATGCGAAAGCCCGCGCGCAAAGCGTGCAGGCTGGGCACCTGGATGGAGGCATCGAGCGTGAGCACGATCGCCGTGTAGCCAGTCTCTTCGGCCCGCCGCAGCAACGCCAGCGTGGCTTCACGCGTGGGCTGCAGGTAAAGCTGGAACCAGCGCGCTGGCCCGGCATGCGCCGCGACCTCGTCCAGCGGTTGGGAAGCCAGCGTGCTCACGACCAGGCCGCTGTGTGTGGCCTCCGCCGCCTGGGCACTGGCTACTTCCCCCGCCGGATGCACCAGCGTCTGGTAGGCCACGGGGGCCAGCAGCAGCGGGTGGGCCAGGGTGAGCGCCCCCGGCAAGGCCAGGCGCGTGTGCCCTTGCCGCACATCGGCCAGCACGTGCGGGCAGATCGCCCATCCGGCGAAAGCCGCGCGGTTGGCGGCCACCGTCACATCGTGGCCACTGCCGCCGGCGATGTAGGCGTGGGTCGGTGCGGCGATGAAACGGGGCGCCAGCCGCTCGTAGTCTGCCGCGCAGAACACCCCGTCCGGGATGTGGTCCAGGGGCGGCAGAGGGGCTGGCGAAGGGGTAAGTGAGCTCATCACGGAAAAATGCCGGGCAGGTGCCCGGCATCTTATCGAGTTGACAAGGCAGTGACCTGCGCTTGATCAGAACTCGTAGTTCACGGTCACGCGGGTGGCGCGGCCATCACCCTTGTACAGGAAGGAGCCCGAACGGTACACGGCGGTGTAGTAGTCCTTGTCTTCCACGTTCATCACGTTGACGCGCACGTCCAGGCGACGGCTGAAGCGGTAGGAGCCGAACAGGTCGTACACGGTGAACGAAGGCACGGGCTGGTTGCAGCTGCCGTTGGTGTAAGTCACACCGGTGTCAGGCTGTCCACCGCAACGGCCGCTTTCATGGCGAGCCGCAGCGCCCAGCGACAGGGCCGAGGTGATTTCGTATTTGCCTTGCAGTGAGAAGGTCTGATCAGCAAAGTTGGCCAGCTCCTTCCCGAC
The DNA here is from genome assembly GCA_019112875.1 of Candidatus Aquabacterium excrementipullorum. Taxonomy (GTDB): domain Bacteria; phylum Pseudomonadota; class Gammaproteobacteria; order Burkholderiales; family Burkholderiaceae_C; genus Aquabacterium; species Aquabacterium excrementipullorum. The sequence goes on along the minus strand of DXIO01000037.1, from coordinate 35,057 downwards.
CAGGGACGAAGTGAAGGACTTGGTCACCTTGGACTTCATGAACGCCGCGCCAGCCTGCACCGAGAACTTCTCGGTCACGTTGCCGGTCAGGCCGAACTCCAGACCACGCACGCGATTGCCGCCGGTGTTGAAGGTGCCGGCCGTCGTGTAGTCGGCATTGGTCAGGCCTTCCATCACGTTGCTCTTGTCCGTGTGGAAATAGGCAGCTGTGAACAGCAGCTTTTCGTCAAGCAGATTCCACTTCGTACCCAGTTCATAGCTGACCGACTTTTCTGGCTGGGAACCAGCTTGGCCAGCCGCGTTCACGACCAGGCCACCATAGCCGGCGCTGGTGCCGGAATCCGGCTCACCGCCGTTCACATCCTGGGCAGAAGCCCAGCTGGCGTAGATGATGCCCTTGGGCGCGATCTTGTAGCTCAGGCCCAGATGACCATTGATCAGCGTTTCATCGTAGGCGTAATGGCTGGTCTTGGCCCCCGTGGTGTTGTTGAAGCGATTGAGCGTCAACTCCAGTTGATCGAAGCGCAGCCCACCGAAAGCCGTGAACTTGTCGGTCAAGTCAACCGTGTCCATGACCGAAGCAGCCAGCGTACGCGCATGCCACTCCTGGGTCTTGGCCAGCCGAACAGGGTTGCGCGTGGCCAACCCCCCCAGGTTGCTGACCGCAGCACCTGAGGCAGAGATGAAGCAGTACGAGTTGAGCGCACCCGTGATGACCACCGGTGTGCCCGCGGGAGAGCCAGCAGGCGCCACAGGGTTGCGGCAGTTGAAGCCCGATTGGTTCAGGTTGTAGCTGCCGGAAACCACCATGTGGTCCGTGTACTCGGCTCCCAGGATGAACTCGTTCTTCTTGCCCCCGATGACCCGGTCCAGACGCAGGTTGGTCTGGTGCGCGAAGTAGTTGACATCCTGCCAGCCCGTGTGGCCGTTGTCGATGTAGGCCGTGTTGTAGGGCGTCGTCGTCGTGCCGTTGTAGCGCGCGCCATAGCTGGCGCCGGTCGTGATGTAGCTGTTGCGCGAGGAGCCATAGCGCGTCAGGCTGTTGATGCTGGTGTCGGCCGACACGCGGAACTTGACACGCGCCGTCAGCGTGTCCTGGTTCGACTGCAGGAAGTCGCTGTCCTGTGCGTACACAGGCACGTTGTTGGCCGGCTTGCGGTTGGGCACCGTGCCCACCAGGTAGCCACCCAGATCGGGGTAGTCGTCCTTGCCACGCAGGCCGTAGTAATCGACCGTGACCGACAGGTCATTGTTGATTTCCCACAGGCCGGACAGTGCCAGGCCCTTGCGATTGCGGCTGGAGGGCGAACGGCCGGGCACGTCCTCATCGCTGTACAGCACGTTGGCACGCAGCGCGAAGTTGTCAGTGAAGGCCTTGTTGACGTCCGCAGCCAAGCGCACGTGGTCATCGCTGCCCAGCGAGGCCGAGACGCGGTTGAAGTCCAGGTCCAGCGTGGCCTGCTTGGTGATGGCGTTGACAGCGCCACCAGCGGTGCCACGACCGGCGAAGCTGGAGTTAGGACCCTTGGAGATTTCGACCTGCTCGATGGCGAAGCTCTCGCGGGTGCTCATGCCGGGGTCGCGCAGACCGTCCACGAACACGTCGCTGCGGGCTTCCTGACCACGGATGATGTAGCGGTCGCCGAAGGAGTTGCCGTTCTCGCCGGTGCCCAGGGTGATGCCGGGCTGGGCGCTCAGGATCTGCTTGAGGTCTGTGAAGCCCGAATCGTCGATGGCGGTCTTGGTGATGACCGAGATGGTCTGAGGGGTCTCCGCCAGCGGGCGGGTATGGCGCACGTCGCCCGAGGTCTTGGCCTTGTAGGGCGCGCCCAATTCCGCATTGGGATTCGGGTCGATCTTGGTGGCCTGCACCTTGACGGCCGGCAGTTCGGTGTTCTGCGTGAGTTGCTGTTCGGCAGCCTGCTGCGCCATCGCGCTCAGCGGCACCAGCATGGCGGTGGACAGGCTCAGGGCCAGGCCGCTCTTGACGACGGCTGGGGCGGCAGCGCCTTGTTCCTGGCGCAGGCTGCGGGGCCGGCGGGTCTTGCTGCTGGGCTGCTTCACGGATGACTCCTCAAAAAGACAAAATAAAAAACGAAATGCGAATGCCAATCAATGAATGATCCGGACGCAAAAAGGCCTCGGTCCATGAGCAGCGCTCGTCGGCATGCTCGCCCGAGACACCAGCATCGCGCTCGGAATCTCTAGATGGCGAGAATGATAAAGATTCTCATTATAGGACGAGCAACATTTGTTCACACCCGCCGGGGCCGGGGGGAGGCACGCGCCTGTTGCGCCGCGGCCTCAGGCCGTGGCCGCCTTGCCCTTGAGCAGCCGCCGCAACAGCCACAGCAGGAGGGCGCCGCCGACCACCACGCCGGCCAGGGCCGTGTAGGTGCCGGCATCGGGCGAGGCCAGGGCCGCGGTGAGCCGGTCCATGAACAGCGAGATCATGATGGTGCCGGGGGCCAGGCCCAGGAAGGTGCCCAGCACGTAGTCGCGCAGGCGCACGCGGAAGGCCCCCGCCGTCATGTTGACGACGATGAAAGGCGCCAGCGGCACCGCGCGGATGATGATGACGGCCAGCAGGCCACGGCGTTTGATGGCGCCGACCAGGGCATGCAGCCGTCCGTCAGACGCGAAGCTGTCCACCCACTGGGCACCGGCCATGCGGCCCAGGCCATAGGTGACGGTGGCGCCAGCCACCATGCCGACCAGCGCATAGGCCATGCCGGGCCAGGGCCCGAAAACGAGGGCGCCCACGGTGATCAAGGCCGCGACGGGCACGGCCAGCAGCACGGCCAGCACATAGCCCAGCAGCACCATCACCGGCCCCAGAGGCATGGCCAGGAGTTCACGGCCCATGCGCGCCAGCGCCTGTGGCTCGAGGTAGGGCCGCCATTCGGGATCGCGCCAGGCCAGCATCACGCCGATGATCATGGCCAGGTACAGGCCGATCAGCAGCCAGCGGGCCCACCGGGCCCAGCGCACGACACGCAACAGGTTCAACGCCACACCTTCATCAGGTCATACAGGGCGGCCCTGTCTCACCAAGGCCGCATCGAGCCCGCATCTTGGCGCCATCCCAGCGCGGACGCACGGGGACTTTCCTTCAACCACACCGTGCTTCCCCCGCAATCCAGGGGGTGAAAAAAGTGACGGCTTGCCGTCACTCCTGGCGCAGTTCCTGGCGGATGCTGTGCTCGGTGGCCTGACGGGCCAGCACCCAGCGGCCGGTGCGGATGGCCAATGCCTCGGGGCTGACAGGCAGCGACAGCGTCTCGACCATCGGCGGCAAGCCACCACGGGCGCTGAGCTGTTCGGGCGTTTCGGAGGTCAGCGCCCACACGCGCATGCCGCCCAGCGATTCGCAGGTTTCCAGCGTGCTGAGCATTTGCAGACCATCCATGCCGGGCAACTCCAAGGTGGTCACCAGCAGATCGGGTGGTTCCTGGCCGATGCGCAGCAAGGCCACGTAGCCGTTGTCGGCGGTTTCCACCGCGACGCTCTGACCGAACACCTCCAGCGCCGACACGCAGGCGGCCAGCCAGGCCCGCTCCTGCGCGACCAGCACGATGCGCAAGGGACGCACCTCGGCATGGTGGGCGTGCGCGGCGGCCTGGCTCGGGGCATTGGCGGCGATGGCGGCGGGCACGCCAAGGCTCTCCAGACCCATGCTCATCGCCAGGGCCTCGACCGCGTTGTAGGGAATGCGCCGGTGGCCGCCCGGGGTCCGTGCGGCCGGCAAGATGCTGGCCTCCACCCACAGTTGCACCGTCCGCAGGGACACCCCCAGCCGTGTGGCCGCCTCTCGGGTGGTCAACATGCGGGACGCGGGTCCCAGGGGGATCACTTGCGACATGGAAAAACCCCTTTCTGAGGTGGCCAGAGCCAGCTTGCTTTCATCTTGTGGAGAGTTATGTCAGCGTCTCTGTTTATCGGCTGTGATGCCCTCAGTCTTTACATCACGCGCCACAGGGGCATGCCAATGCATGCGTTTGTGCACAATCTGTTCCCATGAGCAAGGCTTTCACCAAGGAATCAGACAGCGGCGATGACGACGACGAGATCGGCGGCCTGCCGCCGCTGCCCGCCGGCACGCGCAACTACATGACGCCGCAGGGCTACCAGCGCCTGCGCGACGAGCTGCTGAACCTGATCGACGAGGAGCGCCCCAAGATCGTCGAGATCGTGCACTGGGCCGCATCCAATGGCGACCGGTCCGAGAACGGCGACTACATCTACGGCAAGAAGCGCCTGCGCGAGATCGACCGCCGCATCCGCTTCCTGACCAAGCGGCTGGACATCGCCGAGGTGGCCGATCCCTCCCAGCATCACGGCAACGACCAGATCTTCTTCGGCGCCACGGTGACCTACGCCAACAGCAAGGGCGAAGAGCGCACCATCACCATCAAGGGCATCGACGAGACGGACAACCTGCAGGGCGAAGTGAGCTGGATCTCGCCGATCGCGCGGGCGCTGCTCAAGTCACGCGAGGGCGACGAGGTGCAGTTGATGACGCCCGGCGGGCTGGAAAAGCTGGAGGTGCTGGAGGTGCGCTACCCCGCGCCCTCCCCCGCCGCCTGATCAGGGACTGACGCGGTTCACCTTGAGCACCACCGGGCAGCGCTTGAGCGTGCGCAGCACGTCCTGCAGGTGGTCGGTGTCGCGCACCGAGAGCGAGAGCTTGAGCTCAGCGGTTTCGCCCAGGCGCTCGTCGCCCATCTCGATGTGGGTGATGTCGGTTTCGGCGCTGCTGATGGAGGCGGCCACCTGGGCCAGCACGCCCTTGCCATTGGCCACCAGCACCTGGATGTCGGTCTCGAAGGTGCGCGTGGGCTCGTCGGACCAGCCCACGTCGATCCAGCGGTCAGGGTCGCGCTCGAACAGGCGCTTGCCGACGCCGCACATCTGCGTGTGCACGACCAGGCCTTCGCCACGGCCCAGGTAGCCGGCGATCGGGTCGCCGGGGATGGGGCGGCAGCATGGCGCCAGTTGCACCGTGGCGCCTTCGCTGCCGTCGATGATGACGGAACCCTGCGAGGGTGACTCGATCGCGGCGAAGCGGCCCAGCGTGAGCGTGAGCGCATCCGGGCGTTCGCCGAACTCGGCCATGATCTGCGCGATGCGCTTGGCCACCATGGGCGCGATCTTGCGGCCCAGGCCGATGTCGATCAGCAGGTCGTCGCGCGAGCGGTTGCCGCCCCAGCGGATCAGGGCCTGCCAGAGTTCGCCGTCCTTGCCTTCGGTGTGCTCGTCGCCGCGCGGCAGGGTCAGGCCCTCGGGGCGCAGTGCCTGCGACAGCAGCTTCTCGCCCATTTCCAGAGACTCTTCGGCCTCCATGTTCTTGAGGTGGGCGCGGATCTTGGAGCGAGCACGGCCCGTGCGCACGAAGCTCAGCCAGCCCGGGCTCGGCTTGGCGCTGGGCGCGGTGATGATCTCGACCACGTCGCCGCTGCGCAGTTCGGCGCGCAGGGCCACCGGCTCGTCGTTGACCTTGGCCGCGACGCAGTGGTCGCCCACATCGCTGTGGATGGCGTAGGCGAAGTCGACCGGCGTCGCGCCTTTGGGCAGCGCCAGGATGCGCGACTTGGGCGTGAACACGTAGACCGATTCCGGGAACAGGTCGATCTTGAGGTGTTCGAGGAACTCGGCGGAATCGCGCGTTTCGTGCTGGATGTCGATGAGCGACTGCAGCCACACGGCGGCCTGGTGTGGCGCGGCACCGGAGGCAGCCTCTTCCTGCGTCTTGTACATCCAGTGGGCGGCGATGCCCTTCTCGGCCACGGCGTGCATGGCCTGCGAGCGGATCTGGAACTCCACCGCCGTGCCCACGGGGTTCACCAGCGTGGTGTGCAGCGACTGGTAGCCGTTGGCCTTGGAGATGGCGATGTAGTCCTTGAAGCGGCCCGGCTGCGGCTTGTAGAGCTGGTGCAGCACGCCCAGGGCGCGGTAGCAATCGAGCAGCTCGCGGGTGACGATGCGGAAACCGAAGATGTCGCTGACCTGGGCGAAGGTCAGGTTCTTGTCGCGCATCTTGTTGTAGATCGAGTAGATGGTCTTCTCGCGACCATAGGTCTCGACCACCATGTCCGCATCGCTGAAGGCTTTTTCAACCTCGCGCTGGATGCGGTCGACCAGGTCGCGGCGGTTGCCGCGCGTTTTCTTCACCGCCTTGGCCAGGATGCCGTAGCGCCACGGGCTGATGTACTTGAAGGACAGCTCCTGCAGCTCGCGGTAGGTCTGGTTCAGGCCCAGGCGGTGCGCGATGGGCACGTAGATGTCGAGTGTCTCACGGGCGATGCGGCTGCGCTTGTGGGCCTGCATGGCCTCCATGGTGCGCATGTTGTGCAGGCGATCGGAGAGCTTGATCAGGATCACGCGCACATCGCGCGCCATGGCCAGCAGCATCTTGCGGAAGGACTCGGCCTGGGATTCTTCCTTCGTCGAGAACTGCAGCTTGTCCAGCTTGGTCAGGCCATCGACCAGTTCGGCCGTGGGCGCGCCGAAGCGCTCGATCAACTCGATCTTGGTGACGCCGCAATCCTCCATCGCGTCGTGCATGAGCGCGGCCATGATGGCCTGGGCATCGAGCTTCCAGTCGGCGCACAGGCCGGCCACGGCGATGGGGTGCGTGATGTAGGGCTCGCCGCTGGCGCGGAACTGTCCCAGGTGGGCCTCGTCGGCAAAGCGGTAGGCGTCCCGGACGCGGCGGATGTCCGCCTCGTCCAGGTAATCCAGCTTGTGCAGCAGCGCGGCAAACGACGCCGCGGAGGCTTCTTGGTGGGCTTGGGACATGGTGCTAACTTTAGCGCGTCTGCAACATCCATGACGCGGGGCGTGCCAGGACCGTACCGGGGAACTTCAAACGCAAAAACCCGCCAGTGGCGGGCTTGTGTGGGGCAAAGGGCAGCGTGCCGGCCACAAGGCCGTGCGCCGTCCCTGCAGGGATCAGGTCGGGACCTTGCGCAGCATTTCAACCCCGACCTGGCCGGCGGCGATCTCGCGCAGGGCGGTCACGCCGGGCTTGTTGCGCGATTCGATCTTGGGCGTGTGGCCCTGGCTCAGCATGCGGGCGCGGTAGGTGGCGGCCAGGACCAGCTGGAAGCGGTTGGGGATCTTCTGCAGGCAGTCTTCGACGGTGATGCGGGCCATGGTGGTCTCCAAAGGGATCGGTTCGGGTGCCGGAGCGGCAGGATCGGTAGGCGTTACAGCAGGTTCAGAGCCTGGAACACGCCCGACTTGTTGCGGCGCTGGGCAGCGTATTTTAACCGCTGCGCGTGAACAATGGTTTTCAGGTCGAACAAAGCCGATTCGAACAGGGCATTGACCACGATGAAATCGAAGTGGCGGGCCTGGTTGACTTCGGTGCGGGCGTTGGTCATGCGCAGGTCGATCACATCCTGCGTGTCCTCGCCGCGGCGGTTCAGGCGCTGCAGCAGCTCTTCGTAGCTGGGCGGCAGGATGAAGATCAGGATGGCGTTGGGGAAGATCTTCTTGATCTGCAGGGCGCCCTGCCAGTCGATCTCCAGCACCACATCCTCGCCGCCCTTGATGCGCTCCTCGATGGCCTGGCGGGAGGTGCCGTACAGATTGCCATGCACCTCGGCCCACTCGAAGAAATCGCCGTGCTCGACCTTGGCGCGAAAATCCGGCTCGCTGATGAACCAATATTCGCGGCCGTCCTTTTCCTGGCCGCGCGGGGGCCGGGTGGTGTGCGAGACGGAGACCTGCAGGCGCGAATCGAGCTCCAGCAGGGCTTTGACCAGCGTGGATTTGCCGGTGCCGCTGGGCGCGGCGACCACGAACAGATTGCCTGGGTAGTCCATGGTGGTGGGCACCTTTCGGGGCGGCCTGGCCGCAGGATGAGTTGCTTCGTCTCGTTATCGGCGCCCTGCCGCAAGGGTTGAGCGACCGATGAAGCGCGGCATTTTACATCCCGCCGTCCGAAGAGGCGGGGGCGGCGGCGTCCGGCACGCCCTGCCAGCCGCCACCCAGCGCGGCGATCAGGCGCACGCTGGCCACCAGGCGTTCTGCGGTCACGTCCAGGGCGGTGCGCTGGCTTTCCAGGGTCAGGTTCTGGGCCACCACCACCTCCAGGAAGCCGACCATGCCGGCGCGGTAGCGGGTGCTCACGACGCGCTCGTTCTCTTCGGCCAGGGCCACCAGGCGGGCCTGCTGCTCGGCCTTGGCGGCCAGCTGCTGCAGGGCGGCCAGGGCGTCGTCGACCTCACGCAGGCTGGTCAGCACGGCCTGGCGGTAGGCGGCGACGGTTTCCTCGTAGCGGGCCTCGGCCGCATCGACACCGGCGCGGCGCTGGCCGCCGTCAAGCAGGGTGGCGGCCAGCGCGGGGCCCAGCGACCAGGTGCGCCAAGGGGCGCTGAACAGCGAGCCCAGGCGCGGGCCGCTGCCGCCGGCCGTGGCGCCCAGGGTGATGTCGGGCCACCAGGCGGCCTGCGCCACGCCGATCTGCGCGTTGGCCTGGGCCACGCGGCGCTCGGCCGCCACCACGTCGGGGCGGCGCGTGAGCAGCAGCGAGGGCATCTGCGGGGGCGCCACGGGCACGGCGGGCAGCGCGTTGGCGGCCACTGGCAGGGACAGGTCGGCGGGGGCCTGGCCGCTCAGCACGGCCAGGGCGTGCTCGTGCAGGGCGCGCTGCAGCTGCAGGTCGTGCACGCGGGCGCGCAGGGTCTGCCACTGTGTTTCGGCCTGGATCACGTCGGCGCGCGCGGCCAGGCCCGCGTCGTACTGGTGCCGGGTGAGCTGCAGCGAGCGCTCGTAGGCGGCCAGGGTGCGGTCCAGCAAGGCGAGTTGCCGATCGATCACGCGCAGGCGCCAGTACTGCTCGGCCAGGCTGAGCTGGGTGCTCAGGCGGGCGGCGGCCACGTCGGCCATCGTGGCTTGAGCATTGGCGCTGGCGGCGTCCTGCGCGCGGGCGAGGCGGCCCCAGAGGTCGAGCGCCCAACTGGCTTGCAGGCCGGCGGTGTAGGTGGTGTCGCCGCTCGCGCTGGAAGATTCGGTGCGCAGCGCCGAGGCGGACACGCCCAGCTGCGGACTGCGGATCGCGCCAGCCTGGCGCCACAGGGCGCGGGCCTGGCGATCGCGCGCGGTGGCTTGGGCGATGTCGAGGTTGCCGGCACTGGCGGTCTGCATCAACCTGTCCAGCTCTGCGTCGTTGAAGACGCGCCACCAGGGTTCGGTGGCGGAGGAGATGGCGCCTGGCGCCATCTTGCTCAAGGGTTGCCAGCCGGCCTGGTGCTTGAAGGCAGTCGCTGCAGCTTCGGACAAGGCGGGCGACGGCGGCGGGTGGGCGGGACCGCTGGCGCAGCCTGTCAGCAAGGCCATCGCTGCAGCAGCCATCGCGGCGGCCGAAGCCGTGGAGAACAGGCGGGATCGGGTCATCGGTGATGTCATGTCTTGGGTGCCGCCTCGGCCAGGGGCGGGATCTCGCCGTGGTGCGTGTCTTGACCGCGTCGGGCCGGATGCTCGGCCATGGCGTCGGCGGAACGCCCCAGCACACGCTGCCGCCAGCGCGCCAGCACCAGGAAAACCGCCGGCGTGGTGTACAGCGTGAGCAACTGGCTCACGGCCAGTCCGCCGACGATGGCGATGCCCAGTGGCCGGCGCAGCTCGGCGCCTTCGCCGAAGGCCAGGGCCAGCGGCACGGCGCCCAGCAGGCCGGCCAGGTTGGTCATCAGGATGGGCCGCAGGCGCTGCACGGCGGCCTGGTGGATGGCCTGGCGCGGCGCCAGGCCCAGCCGGCGCTCGTTGTGCAGGGCCACATCCACCATCAGGATCGCGTTCTTCATCACGATGCCGATCAGCAGGAACAGGCCGAGCAGCGCGATGAGGTTGAACTCGCCACCCGTCAGGCGCAAGGCCAGCAGCGCGCCCACGCCGGCCGAGGGCAAGGTGGACAGGATGCTCAAGGGGTGCAAGGTGCTTTCGTACAGCACGCCCAGCACCAGGTAGACGGCCAGCACCACACCCACCAGCAGCCAGGGCTGCTGCTTGAGCGCATTGCCGAAGCCACGGTTCTCGCCGCCCACGCGGGCGTGCACGCTGGCCGGCACCATCAGCCTGGCCATGGTCGCGTCGATGGCCTGCTCGGCCTGGCGCGCGGTGATGCCAGGGGCCAGTGCATAGCCCACGGCGGCAGCGGCGAACTGGCCATCGTGGTACACGCGGTCAGCGGACAGGCCGTAGCGCCAGGTGGTGAAGGCGCTCAGCGGCACGCGGGCGCCGGTGCTGGTCAGCACCTGCAGGTCAGCCAGGGCCTCGGGGCGCTGGGTGTAACGCGGCGAGAACTCCATCACCACGCGGTACTGGTTCATCGGGTCGAACAGCGTGGCCACCTGGCGCTGCGAGAAAGCGTTGTTGAGCACGGTGGCCACCAGGGCCATGTCCACGCCCAGGCGGCGCGCGGTCTCGCGGTCGATGTGCAGGATGAGTTGCTGCGCGGCCTCGCCCGAATCGCTCTCGACATCGACCAGCTCGGGCATCTCCTTCATCGCGGCGGCCACCTTGCGCGACCAGGGGCGCAGCACGCTCAGGTCGTCGGACAGCAGCACCAGCATCTGCTCGCTCTGGCCGAACGGCGAGTTCAGGCGGATGTCCTGGTCCACGTTGATCAGCAGGATGCCGCCGGGCACCTGGGGCGCCTTGGCGCGCAGGCGCTGCACCACCTCGTGCGCCGATACGCCACGCTCGGCCAGCGGCTTCAGGCGCACACGCAGCCACGAGTTGCTCAGCCCGCCGCGGCCACCGCTGGTGCCGGTCACGTCCTGCACGGCGGGGTCGGCCAGCACGGCCTGACGGAAGGCCTCGATCTTGGGCTGCATGACCTGGAAGGAGAAGCCATCGTCGCCGCGCACCAGGCCGCCGATCTGGCCCGTGTCCTGCGGCGGCAGCAGGCCCTTGGGGATGGCGATGTACAGGTAGACGTTCAAGCCAACGACCACGGCCAGCAGGGTCAACGCGACGGCGACATGGCCCAGGGCCCAGTGCAGGGTACGGGCGTAGGTGGCGCGCAGACGCTCGAACATCGCGGGGCCGACGCGCGCCATGAAGGCCTGCAGGCTCAGGGCCTGACGGCGTGCGCTTGCCGGCAGACCGTGGCGGGTGGCGCCTTCGTTTTCATCATCAACGGGCGCCGCCTGCAGATCACTGGCCCGAGAACGCAGCCAGTGCGCGCACAGCGCGGGCGTGAGCGTCAGCGAGGCCGTCAGCGACACGGCCATCACGCCCACCAGCGTGACCGAGAACTCGCGGAACAGCCGCTCCACCAACCCGCCCATGAACAGGATGGCGATGAAGATCACCATCAGCGAGCCGTTCATCGCGATCAGCGTGAAGCCCACCTCGCGCGCGCCACGCAGCGCTGCACGCACAGGCGACAGGCCGGCCTCGATGTGGCGCTCGATGTTCTCCAGCACCACGATGGCGTCGTCCACCACCAGGCCGGTGGCCACGATCAGCGCCATCAGCGACAGGTTGTTGAGCGAGAAGCCGCACAGGTACATCACCGCGAAGGCCCCGGCCAGCGACAGCGGAATCGCCAGGCTGGGCACCAGCGCCGCGCGCGCACTGCCCAGGAACAGCCACACCACCAGCACCACCAGCACGGCCGACACGCCCAGCGTGAGCTGGGCATCGCGCAGGGTGGCGCGGATGCCGGGCGAGCGGTCCATCACCACGGTGAGCGAGGTGTCGGCGGGCATCAGGGCCTGCAGGGAGGGCAGTTGGGCACGGATCGCATCGATGGTCTCGACGATGTTGGCACCCGCGCGCCGGCTGACCAGCAGCAGCACGGCCGGCTTGTCGTTGTGGAAACCGCCGCTGTAGCGGTCCTCGGTGGCATCGACCACCTCGGCGACATCCGACAGGCGCACCACCGCCCCACCCTGCTCGCGCACGATCAGGCCGCTGAAATCCTTCGCGGTGCGCAGTGGATCGGCCAGGTGGATCTGCCAGTGGCGATCGCCCTGCTCCACCGCGCCCCAGGCCTGCTGCGCATTGGCGTTGGCCAGGGCTTGGCGCACCTGGTCGGGCGAGAGGCCGTGGTGCATCAGCGCATCGGCATCGAGCTGCACGCGCACGGCCGGCAGCGAGGCGCCGCTCACGCTGACCTCGCCGACACCGGCCAGTTGCGACAGCTTCTGCGCCAGCACGGTCGACGCGATGTCGTACAGCTGGCTGGGTGGCAGGTTGGGCGAGGCCACGGCCAGACCCAGGATGGGCGCTTGCGAGGGGTTGACCTTGCGGTACGACGGGTTGCCCGGCATGCCCGATGGCAACTGGCCGCGCGCCGCATTGATGGCGGCCTGCACCTCGCGCGCGGCCTCATCGACATTGCGGTCCAGGTCGAACTCCAGCCGCACCTCGGTGGCGCCCTGGTTGCTCGACGAGGTGATGGCGTTGACCCCGGCGATGCTGCCCAGCGCCCGTTCCAGCGGCGTGGCCACGGTGGCCGCCATGCTGTCGGGGCTGGCCCCAGGCAGGCTGGCATTCACCGTGATGACCGGGAAATCCACCTGCGGCAGCGGCGCCACCGGCAGCAGCCGCCAGCTGAGCAGGCCGGCCAGCACCACGGCTAGCGCGATCAGGGCGCAGGCCACGGGGCGGCGGATGAAAAGGCGGGCGAGGTTCATCGCGTGCCGACGGACTCACACGCCAGGCGCCATCGGCCATGCAAGGGCACACGCGTCATGCCGCCGGCTCCTGGCGAACATCGCCGCCGGCCCGCGCTTGCCTTCGCTGCGACAGGCGATCGAAGAACAGGTAGACCACCGGCGTGGTGAACAGCGTGAGCACCTGGCTGACCAGCAGCCCACCCACCATCACCAGGCCCAGCGGCTGGCGCAACTCGGCACCCGAGCCCTGGGCCAGCATCAGCGGGATCGCGCCTACCAGCGCGGCCAGCGTTGTCATCAGGATGGGCCTGAAGCGCAGCAACGCGGCCTGGCGGATGGCCTCGGTTGGCGACAGGCCCTGCCTGCGCTGCGCATCGAGCGCGAAGTCCACCATCATGATCCCGTTCTTCTTGACCAGGCCGATCAGCAGCACGATGCCGATCACGGCGATCAGATCGAGCGGCTGGCCGGTGAGCACCAGCGCCAGCAGCGCGCCCACGGCGGCCGAGGGCAAGGTGGACAGGATGGTGACCGGATGGATCATGCTTTCATACAGGATGCCCAGCACGATGTACATGGTCACCACCGCCGCCAGGATCAGCCACAGCGTGTTCGACAGCGAGGCGCGAAAGGCCTGCGCGGCGCCCTGGTAGCGGTGATCGATGCTGGCGGGCATCTGCAGTTTGGCCAGCTCATCATCAATGGCCTGCACGGCCTCGCCCAACGACAGCCTCTCCGCCAGGTTGAAGGACACGGTGCCCGACGGGAACTGCCCCTGGTGGCTGACCAGCAGCGGCGCGTAGCGCTGCGTCACGCGCGCCACCGCGCCCAGCGGCACGGGCGTGCCGGCCGGCGTGGAGACGAAGCTGTCGAGCACGGCCTCCAGGCCCTGCGCTTGCTGGGGATCGACCTCCAGCACCACGCGGTACTGGCTGGCCTGCGTGAACAGCGTGGCCACCTGGCGCTGGCCGAAGGCGTTGCGCAAGGCGGTCGCGATGTCGGCCACGCTCACGCCCAGGCGCGCGGCAGCATCGCGGTCGATCTCCACATGGGCCTGCAAGCCTTGGCTTTGCAGGTCGCTGGCCACATCGGCCAGCTCGGGCCGCGCGCGCAGGCGTTCGACCAGGCGGGGCACCCACTCGTCCAGCACGGCGCCTTCGGGCGCGGTCAGCGTGAGCTGGTACTGCGTGCGGCTCACGCGGTCTTCCATGCTCAGCTCCTGCACGGGCTGGAACCAGGCCGTGATGCCCTGCACTTGCGGGATGCGTTGGCGCAGGCGCTCGATCACCTCTTGCACCGAAGCCGAGCGCTCGCCATGCGGCTTAAGATTGATCAGCATGCGCCCGCTGTTGAGGCTGGCATTGCCACCATCGACCCCGATGAAGGACGACAGGCTGGCCACGTCCGGGTCCGTCAGGATCTCGGCGACCAGGGCCTGCTGGCGCTTGGCCATGGTGCCGAAGGACACGCTCTGCGGCGCTTCGGTCACGGCCTGCACCACGCCGCTGTCCTGCACCGGGAAGAAGCCCTTGGGCACCCAGGCGTACAGCAGCGCGGTCAGCACCACGGTGGCCAGCATGGCGCCCATGGCCAGCGGCTGGCGGGCCAGCACCCAGTCGAGACCCTGGCCATAGCGCGCCACGATGCGGTCCATCCAGTCGGGCTTGGACGCGTCGTGCGGCATGGCCGGCAGCATGCGCGCGCACATCATCGGCGTGAGCGTGAGCGAGACCACCAGCGACAGGCCGATGGCCACGGCCAGCGTCACCGCGAATTCGTGGAACAGGCGCCCCACCACATCGCCCATGAAGAGCAGCGGGATCAGCACGGCCACCAGCGACACGGTCAGCGAGACGAGCGTGAAGCCGATCTCGGAAGCCCCCTTCAATGCCGCTTCAAGCTTCGATGCGCCGGCCTCGCGGTGGCGCGCCACGTTCTCCAGCATCACGATGGCATCGTCGACCACGAAGCCGGTGGCGATCGTCAGCGCCATCAGGCTGAGGTTGTTGAGCGAGAAACCGGCCAGCAGCATCACGCCGAAGGTGCCCACCAGCGACAACGGCACGGCCACGCCCGGGATCACGGTGGCCGGCAGGTTGCGCAGGAACAGGAAGGTCACCATCACCACCAGCGCGCACGCGAAGACCAGCTCCTTCTGCACGTCGTGCACCGAGGCGCGGATGCTGCCGGTGCGGTCGGTCAGCACGGCCACCTCGACGGCGGCGGGCATGGTGGCGGTGAGCTGCGGCAGCAACTCGCGCACGCGGTCGGCCACGGCGATCACGTTGGCACCGGGCTGGCGCTGCACGTTCACGAGCACGGCGGGCGCGTCGTCGGCCCAGGCGCCCACGAAGCGGTCCTCGGCGCCATCGACGATGGTGGCCACATCGCCCAGGCGCAGCGGCGCGCCATCGCGCCAGGCCAAGATCAGGCGGCGGTAGTCATCGGTCGACCGGATCTGGTCATTGGCGTCCAGCATGGTCGAGCGAAAAGGCCCGTCGAAGCTGCCCTTGGGCTGGTTGCTGTTGGCGCCCGCGATGGCCTTGCGCACATCCTCCAGGCTGAGTTGGTGCGAGGCCAGCGCGGCCGGCTGCACCTGCACGCGCAAGGCTGGGCGCTGCCCGCCCGCCAGGCTCACCAGGCCCACGCCCGGCAGTTGCGACAGCTTCTGCGCGATGCGCGAATCGACCAGGTCATGCACCTTGGGCAAAGGCAAGGTGGATGAGGTGATCGCCAGTGTCAGGATCGGCGCGTCCGCCGGATTCACCTTGCGGTAGATCGGCGGCGTGGGCAGGTCTTCCGGCAGCAGGCTGGCGGCCGTGTTCAGCGCGGCCTGCACCTCCTGTTCGGCCACGCCCAGGTCCACCTCCAGCGCGAACTGCAAGGTGATCACCGAGGCGCCGGCCGCACTGGTGGACGACATCTGCGCCAAGCCCGGGATCTGGCCCAGACGACGCTCCAGTGGCGCGGTGATGGTGCGGGCCGTCACGTCGGGGCTCGCGCCCGGCTGGAAGGTGAAGACTTGGATGATGGGCACATCGACCTGCGGCAGCGCCGACACGGGCAACTGCCGCCAGGCCAGCAAGCCGGAGATCAACAGCGCCAGCATGAGCAGCG
Organism: Candidatus Aquabacterium excrementipullorum; assembly: GCA_019112875.1. Lineage (GTDB taxonomy): Bacteria > Pseudomonadota > Gammaproteobacteria > Burkholderiales > Burkholderiaceae_C > Aquabacterium > Aquabacterium excrementipullorum. The sequence goes on along the minus strand of DXIO01000037.1, from coordinate 19,308 downwards.
CCGTGGCCACCGGCCGCACGATGAACGGACGGGAAAGATTCATCGGATCAACAACTTCAGCCGCCCTGCAGCGTCACGGGCTTGCCGTCTTTCAGGCGGTCCAGGCCTTCGAGCACGACCTTGTCGCCCGCGGCCAGGCCCTGGCTCACGGCGACGCGGTCACCCGAGGCGGGGCCCAGCGTCACCGGGCGCACCTTCGCCTTGCCGTCCTGCACCACGTAGACGTAGTCGCCCTTGGAGCCGTGCTGCACCGCGTCGGCCACGATGGTCACGGCCTTGGCGAGCTGGCGCGCCTGCAGGCGCACGTTGACGAACTGGTTCGGGAACAGGCCGTCGTCCGCGTTGTCGAAACGGGCCTTGAGCTTGAGCGTGCCGGTGGGCGTGTCGATCTGGTTGTCCAGCGTGTCCAGCAGGCCGGCGGCCAGCCTGCGGGTCTCGCCGCGGTCCCACACCTCCACCACCAGCGGCTTGCCGGCCGCGTGCGATTCACGCACGGCGGCCACCTGCGCATCGGGCAGGTTGAAGCTCACGTTGATCGGGCGTGTCTGCGTGATCGTGGTCAGCGCCTGGCCATTGCCGGTGTCGGCCGCGACCAGGTTGCCGGCATCCAGCTGGCGCAAGCCGATGCGGCCGGCGATGGGCGCCACGATGCGCGTGTACGAGAGCTGCAACTTGGCCTCGTCCACCTGGGCCTGATCAGACTGGCGCGTGCCGCGCAGCTGGTTGACCAGCGCGGCCTGGCGGTCCACCAGTTGGCGCGCGATCGAGTCCTTCTCGAACAGGCCCTTATAGGTGGCCAGCTCGTCTTCGGCGTTCTTGAGCTGGGCCAGGTTCTGCGCCTGCACGCCCTGCGCCTGCGCGAGCTTCACGCGCAGCGGCTCGGGGTCGATCTCGGCCAGCAACTGGCCTGCGGCGACCTGCTGGCCTTCCTTGAAATGCACGCGCGCCAGTTGCCCGGCCACGCGCGGGCGCACCGTCACCGTGTTGTACGGCGTGACGGTGCCGACGGCCTTGACCCACAGGTCCAGGTCGTCCTGCGTGGCCGCCACCACCCGCACCGGCACGGGGCCGGCCCAGACATTGATGTCGGCCACCGGGGCAGCCTGCCCCTTCCAGACGTAAAAGCTCAATGCGCCAGCCCCCACGACCAGCGCACCCAGCGCCAGGCGTGCGGCCGGCCTTTTGTGGGCCGTTTTGCGGGCCGGCACGGTCATCAGGGCGCCACCTGGAAGGTCAGCGTCGAAACGTGGCGGGTCTGCGTGTAGGGCTTGCCATCCCACTGGCCACCGGCGTCTTTGTCCAGGTGGCCCACTTCAACCACGTACTGGCCGGGCCAGGGCGTGGCCAGCGTCACGCGGCCTTCCTTGTCGGTGTGGAAGGTCTTGCTCCACTTGGGCGGGCCGAACACGACCACTTCCTTCGAGGGCAGCGGCTTGCCGTTGAGCAGCAGCGTGAAGCTGTTGCTGTTGGCGGCGGTGGGCACCAGTTCCAGCGCATGGCGCGCAGCAGTCTCGGTGCGGCCGCTCTTGGGCTGGTACAGGCTCAGCACGCCCTTGTCGTTGAGGTAGCCGGTGACCAGCCGGGCGTCGCCGGTGGCCGGGCCCTTCAGGGTCAGGTGGTCGTTGGCACGCGTCACGCTGACGGACTTCTCATCGGCGGCCACGCCACGGGGCGCGGTCAGCAGCTTCAGGTAGCCCGATTCGGTCTCGCGCACGTCGTCGGCCCACTCGCCGAAGTAGGCCTTGGACTCACCCGGCGTGGCGCCCGGCTCCAGCCACACGAAGTGGGCCTGGGCGGAGGCGGAGATCAGGGCGGTAGCCAGCAGCAGCGGCTTGAAAGAGGCGAAACGCTTCATGGTGTTCCTTGGGTTGAACGGAAAGAAAAGCGGCGCCCATCACAGGCACCACAAATTTCAAATGATTCTTATTTCAATTATGAATCAACAATGAACAATGCCTGTCCGCAAAGTCAGAACGAGTACTTCGCCGACAGACTCACCGTGCGCGGTTCGCCCCAGTACACGCCGTTGTAGAAGCCGACGCGGTTGTAGTAGTGCTTGTCGAACAGGTTGTTCACGTTCAGGCCCACAGTGATGTCGTCGCGCACCTTGTAGCTGGCCATCAGGCTGGCCAGCACGTAGCTCTTTTGCTCCATGCGGGCGGTGACGAAACCGGCGGGCGAGCCATCGGGGTTGAGCGTGCCGTTGGGGCGCTGCGCGTTCACCCAGATCGTGCTCTGGTAGTTCAGGCCGCCACCCACCGTGAGCCCCTGCAGCGTGCCGTCGAGGCGATAGCTGGTGAACACCTTGAACAGGTTGCGCGGCATGATCGTGTTGATCGGCTGGCCCTTGGCATCGCGTGAACGCGTGTAGCTGTAGCCACCCCCCAGGTTCCAGCGCGGCGTGACCTGGCCCGAGGCTTCCAGCTCGACACCATCGACCTTGTTGCCCTTGCCCGTCGATTTGTAGGCGCCGCTGCCGGCATTGACCGTGCTCGGCACCGAATCGTCCACCTCGGCCACGTTGTCCTTCTGGCTCTTGAAAAAGGCGATGCTGGTGTTCAGGCGCTTGTCGAAGTGCTCGCCCTTGAGGCCCACCTCGTAGCTCTTGCCCACCACCGGGTCCAGGTAGGTGCCGTTCTTGTCGCGGTAGTTCTGCGGCTGGAAGATGTCCGTGTAGCTGGTGTACACGGTGAACTCCTTGCTCACGTCGACCAGCAGGCCGGCATACGGCGTGAACACGTCGTTGACCTCGTAGCCCGTGGTCGTGGTCGGCGCACCGGTGGTGGCGTTGAAGTTTCGCGTGTTGGTCTTCCAGTTGCTGTAGCGTGCGCCCAGCACCGTCTTCACGCGGTCCGTCCAGTTCAGGCGTGTGGCCACGAACGCGGCCGATTGGTCCAGCCGCGCGATGCTCGACGGGAAGGGCTGCACCGTGGTCGGAAACTCCGCCACGTCGCCCGTCCAGTTGCGCCAGTCGGGCACGTTGGTGTAGCTGGCCGGCATGGCGGGCGTCACGATGCGGGGGCTATAGCCTTCGCGGATCGACTTGCCCCAGCCCGCGACCACCTCGTGCTTGCGGCCGAACAGGCCGAACTTGCCGTCAAGGTTCAAGTCCAGCACGTCCATGCTTTCGTCATAGACGAAGTGGCTGGTCCAGGCGGTGATGCCCGTGCCGTCCGGGCGCGGATTGCCGTTGCCGCCGAACCAGACCTTGCCGTTGGTGTCGCGCTGGCTGTGGGTGTAGGCGGCGCGCAGGCCCCAGCCGCCGCCGAAGTCATGCTTGAGCGTGGCGAAGGTCTTGTTCTCGACCAGCGGCCAGCTGCTCCAGGACGCGCTGTAGTTGGTCGAACGCGGCAGGTTGGCCACGCTGCCATCGGCGTTCCAGTACACCACCGTGCCCCAGCTCACGCCGGAGGTCTTGGGGGCCTGGTATTCGTGGCCGACGCTCACCGTGGTGTCGGGGCCCAGATCGGCCTCGAGCACGCCGTAAGCCACGGTGCGGTCTTCCTTGTAGAAGTCGCGGAAGGAATCGCTCTTCTGCTTGGCCACCACCAGGCGGCCACGGACCTTGCCGTCGAAGGCGATGGGTCCGCTGATGTCCGCCTCGGCCCGGCGCAGGTTGAAGCTGCCCACGCGCACGGCCGCATGCCCCTGGAAGGTCATGGTGGGCATCTTGCGGATCTGGTTGATGGTGGCCGACGGATCGCCCGCGCCCGTGGTCAGACCGGTGGCGCCGCGGATGATCTCGATGCGGTCGTAGACGACGTTGTCGCCATTGGCCTTCATGCTGCCACCGAAGGTGTTGAGCATGCCATCGACCTGGAAGTTGGTGATGGTGTAGCCGCGCGAGAAGTAGCTCACGCGCTCGTCCAGAGCCTGGGCGAAGACGCCCGGCGTGGCGTTGATGACGTCCGTGAGGTTCTGCAGACCCATCTCGTCCATGCGCTCACGCGTGATCACCGAGATGGACTGGGGCGTTTCGCGCAGGGACAGGCCCAGCTTGGTCGCTGTCGATACCGGGGCTGTGGTGGTGTAAGAGCCGCTGCCTTCCGTGGTGGTCGGGCCGCGCTTGGCGGTCACCTTCAGCGCCGGCAGGGACTGCTGCGCCTCTTGGCTGGCATCAACCGCCTGGGACTGCGCCTGGACGGCCCCCATGAGCAGCATGTGCGCAGCCGCTGCGGCCACGATGTTGAGGGTGAAGCGCCCCGGGCGGCTCCTTGAAGCCAGCGAAGCGGGCACCTTGTTGAAGTTCATGCACATACGCGACAACGTCTTTTGACTTAATTGCAATTGATACTCATTCGCATTGTATACATGTGTGAACAAACATGAACGATTCCCGGGGTGCCAGCGGGGCAATCAGGGCAGCCGTCAGAACTGGTACTTGACGGTGAGGTTCACGTTGCGCGGCGCGCCGTAGTACGTCGACGAGGTCGAGGTGTAGTACGTCTTGTTGAAGGCGTTGCCCAGGTTCACGCTGGCCGACAGCTTGTCGCTGAAGGGGTAGCGCGCCATCAGGTCCAGCACGGCATAGGCCGGCTGCGTGAAGCGATGGCTCCATCCCGGGCCCAGGCCATCGGTGTAGGCTTCGCTCAGGTAGACCACGCCACCGCCCACCGTCAGGCCACGCCCCACCTGGGCCAAGCGGTAGCTGCTGAACAGCTTGAACTGCTGCTGCGGCACATTGGTGTTCAGCAGTTCGCCCTCGCGGTCACGCGACTTGGAGAAGGTGTAGCCCGCCGACAGCTGCCAGCCACGGCTCACCTCGCCCGACACCTCGGCCTCGTAGCCACGGGTGACGGTGCCCGGCACGGCCACGTAGGGCTGGTTGCCATTGCTCAGCGGCAAGGCCGTGGCGTCCTCCACCGCGAAGTTGTCCTGGTGGATCTCGAACACCGCCAGACTCACGTTCAGACGGTCCTTGAAGAAGGCCCCCTTGGTACCCAATTCATAGGCCTTGCCCTTGAGAGGCGCCAGGTACTCGGTCTCCGAGGCCATCTTGTCCTGCGGCTTGAAGATGCCGGTGTAGCTGCCGTAGACCGACCACTGCGGCGTCACGTCCACCACCAGGCCGGCATAGGGTGTGACCTCGCCTCGCTCACGCTGGCTGGCCGACGATGGCGCGCTGCCGTCGTAGTAGGTGTCATGGGTGCTGCGGTCCCAGTCGGTGACGCGCGCGCCCACGATCACGGCCACGCCATCCGCCGGCTTGAGGCGCACGGTGGAGTACCAGCCCGACTGACGCTCGGCGAAGTGCGTCATGCTCTGCTCGACGAAGGGCGCGATCGCCGGTGTACTGCCATCCCAATCGAACACATTGGGCACGGCATCGGCCAGCACGCGCCAGCCACCGTAACCGGGGGCGTTGTAGGTGGTGCGCGAGACGTTGTAGCCCGCCACCAGCTCGTGCTGGCGGCCGAACAACTCGAAGGGGCCGCTGGCGTACAGGTCCAGTGCACGCTGGGTGGGCGACGAGTTCCACTTGTTGCCATAGACACCCAGGCCTGAGCCGGTCACGCGGTCAGGGGTCTGGTAGATGGCGTAGCCGATGACGTCGTCATAGCCACGGCTGGCCTGGTTGAAGTTCGCGCGCACCGCCCAGCCCGAATCGAACTGGTGGTCCAGCGACACGAAGTACTGCTTCTGCGTCTGGTGGGAATAGGACCAGTTCGTCGCCGCGCTCAGCGAGCGCGACAGGTGTGAAGGCGTGCCATCGCTGAAGAACAGCGGCAGGCCGGCGCGCGCGTTCTGGTCGGCATCGTGCTTCTGGTACTCCAGCCCGGCCGACAGCTTGGTGCCCGCTTGCAGGTCGGCCTCGACGATGCCGTAGAACAGGCGCTTCTCCTCCTTCTCGCGGTCCATCCAGGATTCGTTTTCCTGCACCGCCACGGCCACACGGCCACGCACACTGCCGCTGGTATTGAGCGGGCTGGAGATGTCCGCCTCGACGCGGCGCTTGTCCCAAGAGCCGACCGTGCCCGTCACCGAAGCCTGGAAATCGGCGAAGGGGCGCTTGCGCACCAGATTGATGGTGGCCGCGGGCGAGCCCACCCCGTTGGTCAGGCCGTTGGCGCCACGGATCACCTCGACACGGTCGTAGGCGAACATGTCGGCTGTCTGCGTCAGCCAGTTGCTCAGTTGCGGGATGCCATCGACCTGGTAGTTGTCCACCTCGAAGCCGCGGGCGTACACGGCGTTGTTGTCGCTGCCCTGGCTGCCGGACTGCACGAAGGTCAGGCCGGTGGTCTGGCGCATCACGTCCTGCAGCTGGGTGATGCCCTGGTCTTCCATGCGCTGCCTGGTGACCACGGTGACCGATTGGGGCGTCTCGCGCAAAGTCAGGCCCAGCTTGGTGGCCGAGGTCGTCGGCGCGATGCTGGTGTAAGAGCCCGTGCCTTCGGACTCCGACGTACGACGGCCACGCACGGTCACGGCCGGCAGCGCGTTGGCGCTGTCCGCGGCCGAACTGGACGGTGCCAACTTGCGCAGCACGAAGCTGCCCGGCCCACGCGACTGGGCCTCCAGCCCCGAGCCCTGCAGCAGTTGCGAGAAGCCGCCCCACACCGTGTGCTCCCCCTGCAGACCTGGCGATTGCAGCCCTTGCACCTGGGCCGGATCGAAGGACAGCATCACGCCCGCTGTGGCGGCGAAAGCCGTCAGCGCCCTGTCCAACGGGCCGCCAGGGATGCTATAGCTGCGGCTGTCGTTCACGGATTGCGCCATGGCCTGGCCGGCCAGCAGCCCCAAGACCACGGGCGACAACAAGGCCGCGCCCATCACGGCATGCAAGGCGGCCTGCGACACGCTGCGCAGCGTCGATGGGCAAGTGGCGGTGGAAGCAACGGCGGCACGCGCAGCGGCGCGGCGCAGGCGCGAGGAGCGCTGCGAGGTCATGGAGAAATCCTTTCGAGGCGAATGCAGGGATGGCTGACAACACAAGGCGGACACACCGCCCTTCCCTGGTGGGCCGAACGAGCCTCGAAAAAAGCAACCCTCGGATAAAATTTTTTGGAGATCAGGCGGGCGACACGCGCGTCCACCAGCGCCCCAGGCGCTGCACCCGCACCGGCAACAGGCCGCTCAGGTTGTGCAGCACGGCCTCGGGCTGGTCCAGGCGGAACACGCCGGACACCTTCAGCCCCGCCACATGGGCATCGCAGCTCAGCACGCCCGGGCGGTAGCGCTGCAGCTCGTGCAGGAACTCGTCGAGCCGCCAGTCCAGCGCCACCAGCATGCCGCGCGACCAGGCGTCTTCATAGGCAGGCGCAGCCTGCGGCGCATCGGCCCCATTGGCGCGCAGCAGCAACTGCTGGCCCGCCGCCACGCGCACGCTCTGACCGGACGCATCGGCCGGCTCCACGCGCACCGCGTGCTCCAGCACGGTCAGGCGTGTGGCGCCCTCCAGCTGCCGCACGATGAAGCGCGTGCCCAAAGCCGTGAGCCGCCCTTGCCGTGTGTGCACGATGAAGGGCCGCGCCCGATCCGCACCATCGGGGTGGGTGTTGACGAGGATCTCGCCCTCGTACAGCTCGAGCAGGCGCTCATGGCCGGTGTAGGCCACGTCCACCGCGCTGCCAGTGTTGAGTTCGAGCATCGAGCCATCGGCCAGTCGGTAGCTGCGGCGCTCACCGGTGCCGGTGCGGCAGTCGGCGCGCCAGCCTTGCCACGGCGCACGCTCGGCCACCGTCCAGCCGATGGCGCCCACGCCGATCGCCAGCCCCAGGGCCTTGAGCGCCACACGCCGGCCAGGCCGCACAGCACTTGCCTTCAATGCCGGCACGGCCAGGTCTGCCGGCACACGGCCCATGCGGGCCTCCAGGCTGCGCACGCGCTCCCACGCGCGCCGATGCGCCGGGGCTTCGTCCAGCCACGATTGCCAGGATCGCCTGTCATGCGAGGGTGCCTCGGCGTCGCCGCCCTGCAGGCGCACGTACCAGCGCGCGGCCTCTTCCAGCACCTGGCGATCCAGGGGCGCTGCTTCGGGCGGGTGAACGGTGGCAGGCGGCATGGCTCGGGCGCTGTCCGTCACTCGGCCACCAGCAGCAGGCAGTGCGTCATCGCCTTGACCAGGTGGTTCTTCACCGTGGTGACGGACACGCCCATGCGCTGGCCGATCTCGGCATGACCCAGCCCTTCCAGTTGCGCCATCAGGAAGATGCCGCGCGAGCGTTCGCCCAGGCCATCGAGCATGCGGTCGATCTCGGTGAGCGTCTCCAGCATGATGGCGCGCTCTTCGAGCGACAGCGTCAGGCCATCCGCGCGGCAGGCCAGCGCGTCCAGAAAGGCGCGTTCGATCGCTTGATGCCGGTACCAATCGACCACCAGCCCGCGGGCGATGGTGGCCAGGTAGTCACGCGGCTGGCGGATGTCCTGCGCGTTCGAGGCCTTGAGCACGCGCACGAAGGTGTCGTGCGCCAGGTCGGCCGCATCGAAGCCATTGCCCACCTTGCCGCGCAGCCAGCCCTTGAGCCAACCGTGGTGGTCGACGTAGAGCGTTTCGAGGGATGACAGCGGGGTGGCAGGCATGGCGGACGGCCCAGGCACGGCAAAGCCGCGCTGGCCGACCGCTGCCGGGTACGCGGCTGCCCACCTAGATAATAAGAATCATTATCAATTGTAGCGCACGCCTTGAGCACGTCCGCGCTTCGGTGATCCAGCCCCGGTACGGGGATCAGCCCGCGTGCGGCATCACTCGATGTTCTGCACCTGCTCGCGCATCTGCTCGATCAGCACCTTCATGCCCACCGAGATTTGCGTCAGCTCCAGCGCGGCGGCCTTCGAGCCCAGGGTGTTGGCCTCGCGGTGCAGCTCCTGGATCAGGAAATCGAGCCGCTTGCCCGCCTCGCCGCCCTTCTTGAGCAGGCGCTCGATCTCGTCGAGGTGGGCCTTCAGGCGCTGCAGTTCTTCATCGACATCGATGCGCAAGGCGTAGGCTGCGGCCTCGCCCAGCGCACGCTCCTGCGCGGCTTCGGGCGTGACCGAGCCGCCCACAGCCTGCAAGGCCTCTTGATAGCGCTGCAGGAAGCGCTCTTGCTGACGCTGCACGGCTTGCGGGATCAGCGGGCCGGCCTGGGCGGCCAGTTCGCGCAGTTGCACCAGCTTGTCCAGCAACACCGCCACCAGGCGATCGCCCTCCACCGCCCGGGCTTCCTTCATGGCCTCCACGCAGCGGCGCACGGCCTCCAGCGCGGCGTCTTCCAGCTTCACGGCCGGGGCCGCGCTGCGGCACCAGTGCAGCACCTCGTTCACCGACAGGGGGCCCGCCTTGGGCAGCCAGTTCTGCACGGTGCCTTCCAGGTGGGCCAGGGCATGCAGTTGCTCGGGCTGCGGATGCGGCCAGGCGTTGTCGACCACGCGCTGGGGCTGCAGGCGCAACTCCATCTTGCCGCGCTTGAAGGCGGCGGTGATCAGGTCACGGAAGGCCGGCTCCAGCGCGCGAAACTCGTCCGGCATCTTGAAGCTCAGGTCCAGGAAACGGCTGTTGACGGACCGCAGTTCGGCCCCGACGCTGCCCTCGGCAGCATGGCGTGACGCGGCTGTTGCGCTGGCGTCCTCGGTGTTTTCACCGACGTGGTCTGCCACCGACGCCACGGCACTGGCATAGCCGGTCATACTGTAGACTGACATGGCACCTTTCACAGCAGACAAAACCTGATTATGTCAAAGTCGAAACCCGCTCCGTTGCCTTCGGGCACCGTCGTGGGTGGCTACTCGGTCGTTCGCAAGCTCGCGGCCGGTGGCTTCGGCGTGGTGTACCTCGCGGAAGATCCCGACAAGCGCCTGGTGGCCCTGAAGGAATACCTGCCCGCCTCGCTGGCCGAGCGCGCCCCGGGTGAGTTGATCCCGCGCGTCAAGCCCGACAAGCAGCCGCTGTACCGCCTGGGCCTGAAAAGCTTCTTCGAAGAAGGCCGCTCGCTCGCGCAGATCTCGCACCCCAGCGTGGTCTCGGTGCTCAACTTCTTCCGCGAGAACGAAACCGTCTACATGGTGATGAACTACCTGCAGGGCGACACCCTGCAGGACTTCATCGTGACCGCGCGTGATCTCAAGCGCGACAAGGTCTTTCGCGAATCGACCATCCGCAGCCTCTTCGACGAGATCCTGCGCGGCCTGCGCATCGTGCACCAGCACAAGATGCTGCACCTGGACATCAAGCCGGCCAACATCTTCATCACCAACGACAACAAGGCGGTGCTGCTGGATTTCGGCGCGGCGCGCGAGGTGCTGTCCAAGGAGGGCAATTTCATCCGCCCGATGTACACGCCGGGCTTCGCCGCCCCCGAGATGTACCGCCGCGATGGGTCCCTCGGCCCGTGGACCGACATTTATGCGATCGGAGCGTGCATTTATGCCTGCATGCAGGGCTATCCGCCCAATGACGCCCCCCAGCGTTTGGAAAAGGACCGTTTAAGCTTGTCACTCTCGCGACTGCGCAACGTCTATTCTGACAATCTGTTGGAAGTGACGGAATGGTGCATGTCGCTGGATCCGCTGGCCCGGCCTCAAAGCGTTTTCGCCCTGCAAAAAGAACTCGCCCGCGAGACCGAACGCCGCTACACCAAACTCAGTTTTTCCGAACGCGTCAAATTGCAGCTTGAGAATCTGAAATCGGGCACGAAGGCATGAGGTTCTCTGTCTACCAAGTCAGCCGCAAGGGCGGCCGCGAAAAGAACGAAGACCGCATGGGCTACTGCTACACGCGGGAGTCCGGGCTGTTCGCGCTCGCCGACGGCATGGGCGGCCACCCCGAGGGCGAAGTCGCCTCGCAACTGGCCCTGCAGACCATCGCCGCCCTGTTTCAGCGCGATGCGCGCCCCAACCTGGCCGATCCGATCCGCTTTTTGCAGGACGCCATCATGGCGGGCCACCATCAGCTGCTGCGTTACGCCAGCGAGAAGGGCCTGATCGACACGCCGCGCACCACCATCGTGGCCTGCATCCTCCAGGGTGACACGGCCTACTGGGCGCACTGCGGCGATTCGCGCCTGTACATGGTTCGCGGCGACAAGCTCATCGCCCGCACGCGCGACCACTCCTACGCCGAACTGCAGGACACGCTCTCCACCGTGGTGCCCATGGTCGAGCGTTACAACCGCAACGTGCTGTTCACTTGCCTGGGCAGCCCCGGCAAGCCCGTGGTCGACACCGCCGGCCCCCTGCTGCTGCAGGAAGGCGACCGCCTGCTGCTGTGCTCCGACGGCCTGTGGGGCACGGTCGACGACGACGTCATCACCCGCCACCTGGCCACGCGCACCATCTCCGATGCCGTGCCCGAGTTGGTCGAGGAGGCCCTGCGCAACGGCGGCCCCAAGTGCGACAACGTCACCGTGCTCGCCATGGAATGGGAATCGGCCGCCAATGAAGAGCCGGCCAGCATCTCCACCGAGGCCCTGGGCGACGAGGTCTTCGCCTCGACCATCCAGGCCAGCGTGGGCGGTGCCGGCCCCGGCGACACCGTCGAGCCCGATGACCTGGACGAGGCCGAGATCGAACGCTCCATCCGGGAGATCAACGAGGCCATCCGCCGCTCGTCGCAGGCCGCCACCAAGAAGACCTGACAGCGCCGCCACAAGGCTTGCGCCACCCCACCCTCTAAAATCCGGTCCTCGCGACCGGATTTTGTTTTTCTCCTCCCACCGTTTCCCAGGATCACCATGGCCTTCCAACGCCCGCACGCCCGTGCCGTCGACGCACTGCGACCGCTCACCATCACCCGCGGCTACACCAAGCACGCCGAAGGCTCGGTGCTGATCGCGTTCGGTGACACCAAGGTGCTGTGCACCGCCTCGGTCGAAGAACGCGTGCCGCCGCACAAGCGCGGCAGCGGCGAAGGCTGGGTCACGGCCGAGTACGGCATGCTGCCCCGCTCCACCCACACCCGCAGCGACCGCGAAGCCGCGCGCGGCAAGCAGAGCGGCCGCACGCAAGAGATCCAGCGCCTGATCGGCCGCTCGCTGCGCGCCGTGTTCGATCTGAGCAAGCTGGGCGAGCGCACCATCCACCTCGATTGCGACGTGATCCAGGCCGATGGCGGCACCCGCACCGCCGCCATCACCGGCGCCTATGTGGCCGCGGTGGACGCCGTGAACTGGCTGCTGGCCCAGGGCAAGATCACCGCCAGCCCGATCAAGGACAGCATCGCGGCCATCAGCGTGGGCATCGTCGAGGGCACACCGCTGCTGGATCTGGAGTACGTGGAAGACTCGGCCTGCGACACCGACATGAACGTCGTGATGACCGGCGCCGGCCACTTCGTCGAAGTGCAAGGCACGGCCGAAGGCGTGGCCTTCACGCGCACCGAGATGGACCAACTGCTGGCCCTGGCCGACAAGGGCATCCGCGAACTGGTACAACGCCAGAAAGAGGCGCTGCAAGCGCCGGCCGCCTGATCCATCCCGTTCCTGCCCTGCCCCAAGGACCCGCCATGACGCCTCACCTGCGCCTGATCCTGGCCTCCAACAACGCCAAGAAGCTGCGCGAGCTGCAGTCGCTGCTGGGCCCGCTGGGGCTGGACCTGATCAACCAGGGCGCCCTGGGCATCCCCGAGGCTGAAGAGCCTCACGTCACCTTCGTGGAGAACGCGCTGGCCAAGGCGCGCCATGCGGCCCAGGCCAGCAAGGGCGCGGCCATCGCCGATGACTCCGGCCTGTGCGTGCGTGCCCTGGGCGGCCTGCCCGGCGTGCGCTCGGCGCGCTATGCGCAAGATGCCGGCCGTCACCCCGCCGGCGTGCCGCGCGAAGCCGCCGATGCGGCCAACAACGCATTGCTGCTGGAGACCATGCAGGGCAAGGCCGAGCGCCACGCGCACTTCACCTGCCTGCTGGTGGCCGTGCGCCACGCCGAGGACCCGGAGCCACTGATCGCCGAGGGCCACTGGGCCGGCCAACTGGTCGATTCCGTGGGGCGCGGCACCGAAGGCTTCGGCTACGACCCACTGCTCTGGCTGCCCGACCATGGCTGCACCGCCGCCGAGATGAGCGCCGAACAGAAGAACGCCATCAGCCACCGCGCCATCGCCTGCCGCCGCATGCGCGAGCTGATGGCCCTGCACTGGGGCCTGCGCGCGTGATCACCCTCTCCCGGCCCGGCCACCTTGCCGCGCTGCCGCCGCTGTCGCTGTATGTGCACTTGCCGTGGTGCCTGCAGAAGTGCCCCTACTGCGATTTCAACTCGCATGAATTGGCCCCCAAGACGCCTTCGGCGTCGGCCCCCCAAGGGGGCGCGTCCGGCTTGGGGCGGCCCGGCGCCGGACCTTTCGCGCTCCTGACACACGCGGCATCGACCTTGCCCGAGTCACGCTACCTCGACGCCCTGATCGCCGACCTCGAATCCAGCCTGCCGCTGATCTGGGGCCGCCGCGTGCACACCATCTTCATCGGTGGCGGCACGCCCAGCCTGTTCTCGCCCGCCAGCATCGACCGCCTGCTGGCCGACATCCGCGCGCGGCTGCCATTGGAAGCCGGCTGCGAGATCACGCTGGAGGCCAACCCCGGCACGTTCGAGAAAGACCGCTTCAAGGGCTTCCGCGAGGCTGGCGTCAACCGCCTGTCCATCGGTGTGCAGAGCTTCGACGATGCCAAGCTCAAGGCCCTGGGCCGTGTGCACAACAGCGACCAAGCCCGCGCCGCCATCGACGAAGCCCGCAGCGCCTTCGAGACCTTCAACATCGACCTGATGTACGCCCTGCCCGGCCAGAACCTGGCCGGGCTGCAATCGGATGTGCAGCAGGCCCTGGCTTTCGAGCCGCCGCACCTGTCGCTCTACCACCTCACGCTCGAGCCCAACACCCGCTTCGCCACGCAGCCGCCGCGCGACCTGCCGGATGACGACACCGCCTTCGACATGCTCGATCACCTGATCGAAGCCACCGAAGCCGCCGGCCTGCGCCGCTACGAGGTATCCGCCTTCGCGCGGCCCAGCCACCAGTGCCAGCACAACCTGAACTACTGGCAGTTCGGCGATTACCTGGGCATCGGCGCGGGCGCGCATGGCAAGCTGAGCTTCCCGGAGCGCATCGTGCGCCAGGTGCGCTGGCGCGAGCCGGCCACCTACATGGACAAGGCGCTGCAAGGCCAGGCCCTGTCCAACGAGCACGACATCCCGCTCGACGCCCGCCCCTTCGAGTTCATGCTCAATGGCCTGCGCCTGAAGGCCGGCTTCGAGCTCGCGCGCTTCGCCGAGCGCACCGGCCTCACCACCGCCGCCATTCAGCGCCCGCTGGCCGAGGCCGAGGCCAAGGGTTTGATCGCGCGCGACCTGCAGCGCGTGTGGCCCACGGCGCGCGGCCTGGATTTCCTGAGCGATCTGCAGGCCATGTTCCTGCCTGCAAACAGCGCCACCAAGGCGTCGTGAACCGCTGACACGCACCCAGCCTCACACGGGGCTAACCCGTCCCCCATGCACGGGACGCCTCTGGTTTACCTTAACGTCAAGCACGCGGCCCGGCGGCGACCATGTCGACAAACCACCTCATGGAACGACATGCTGACTCGTCGACGTTTCCTGGGCCACGCCGCCCTGCAGTGGGCCGCCAGCGCTGGCCTGTCCGCACTGCCCGCCCTCGGCTCGGCCGCCACCACCAGCACAAGCACCACCACGGGTGAGCGCAGCTTCGACACCGCCGCCTCACGCCCGGCCGCACCATTGGCCACCCTGGGCCGCGTGCCCATCATCGTGGTCGGCACCGGCTACGGCAGCGCCGTCACCGCCCTGCGCCTGGCCGAGGCAGGCCACCAGGTGGTGATGCTGGAAATGGGCCGCCTGTGGACCGAGCCAGCCAGCGACGGCAGCATCTTCACGCGCACCCTGGCGCCCGATGGCCGTGCCATGTGGTTCAAGGACCGCACCGAAGCACCGCTCAAGACCTTCCTCGGCCTGGACATCATCAACCGCAAGATCCCGCAGTACGCCGGCGTGCTGGACCGTGTCAACTACGACGAGATGTCCGTCTACGTGGGCCGGGGCGTCGGTGGTGGCTCGCTCGTCAACGGCGGCATGGCCGTCACGCCACGCCGCAGCTACTTCGAGCAGATGCTGCCCGGCGTCGATGCCGCCGAGATGTACGCCACGTGGTTCCCGCTGGCCAACCGCACGCTCGGGGTCAACAGCATCGACCCCACCTGGTTCGAATCGGCCAACTGCTACCGCTACGCCCGCGTCTCACGCGACCATGCCCAGCAGACCGGCCTGAAGACCGTGTTCGTGCCCAGCGTCTACGACTTCAACTACATGGCCAAGGAAGAGCTGAAGAAGGTGCCCCGCTCGGCCCTGGCGCAAGAGGTGATCTACGGCAACAACCACGGCAAGCGCAGCCTGGACAAGACCTACCTGGCCGATGCCGTGGGCACGGGCCGCGTCAGCATCCACACGCTGCAGCAGGTGCGCCGCATCGAGCAGCAGGCCAATGGCGATTACCTGCTGACGGTGCGCGGCATCAACGAATGGGGCCGCGTCATCTCCGAATGCCAGATCGCATGCGGCCACCTGTTCCTGGGCGCGGGCAGCCTGGGCACGAGCGAACTGCTGGTGCGCGCCCGCGAGACCGGTGCCCTGCCGGGCTTGCCGCGCGCGGTGGGCGAAGGCTGGGGGCACAACGGCAACGTGATGGCGGCCCGCACCAACAAGCTGTGGAACACCACCGGCTCGCTGCAATCGACCATGCCGGCCATGGGCATCGACGATTGGGACAACGCCGC
The DNA here is from genome assembly GCA_019112875.1 of Candidatus Aquabacterium excrementipullorum. Taxonomy (GTDB): domain Bacteria; phylum Pseudomonadota; class Gammaproteobacteria; order Burkholderiales; family Burkholderiaceae_C; genus Aquabacterium; species Aquabacterium excrementipullorum. Next base: position 3,616 of record DXIO01000037.1, on the reverse strand, counting down.
CAACCCGGTGTTCGCGGAGATCACGCCCTTGCCCACGGGCTTCGAGAACTGGGTGAGCATGTACCTGGCGATCACGAAGAACCCCGAGCGTGGGCGCTTCGTGTACGACAAGGCTTCGGACGGCGTGGCGCTGAACTGGACGCGGGCTCAAAACGCGTTCACGGTGCAATCGGCCAAGACGCTGATCGACCGCATCAACGTGAAGCAAGGCACGCAGTACCGCACCGATCTGTTCGGCGGCGGCAAGGCGTTCGCCGATGACTTCTGCTATCACCCGCTGGGTGGGTGCGTGCTAGGGCAGGCCACCGATGCCTATGGGCGGGTGAAGGGCCACGACCGTTTGTACGTGACGGACAGCGCACTGATCCCTGGCTCCATCGGCGTGAACCCCTTCGTGACGATCACAGCCTTGGCCGAGCGCAACGTGCACAGGGTGATCGCGCAGGATCTGGGCCGCGCCTAAACCAGCGCTTTGGCGATGGCCCCAACCGTTCGCAGCGCCGACTCGAAATCCTTGTGGTCTGGATGACCGAAGTTCACGCGCATGTGGTGCGTGAAGCCCTTGCCGGCGGAAAACAGCTGGCCTGGCGCCACGCTCACGCCATGCGACAGCGCCAGGCGATGCAGTTCCAGCGCATTGACGCTGGGGGGCAGCTCCACCCAGGCGAAGTAGCCGCCCTCTGGCCGCGTGACCTTCGTGCCCGCTGGGAAGTGCTTGGCGATGCTGCGCAGCACCTGGTGCTGTTGCTGCGCCAGCAGGCCGCGCAACTGGCGCAGATGCCGGTCGTAGCCGCCATGGCGAAGGTACTCGCTGAGCCCCTCTTGTGATGGCACAGGCGCCGCCAGCGAACTCATCAGCTTGCGCTTCGCCACCTCGGCCGTGAACCGCCCCGCCGCAGCCCAGCCCACCCGAAAGCCCGGCGCCAGGGTCTTGGAAAACGAGCTGCAGTGCATCACCAGACCACTGCGGCCCCAGGCCTTGGCTGGCCTCGGCCGCTTTGCGCCAAAGTAGAGCTCTCCGTACACGTCGTCCTCGATCAGCGGCACCTTGTGCTTGGCCAGCAGCTCGACCAGCGCCTGCTTGGCTTCGTCAGGCATCAAGCTGCCGAGGGGGTTCTGGAAATTCGGCATGAGCCAGCAGGCCTTGACCGGGTGCTCGCTCAGCACGGTCGCCAGCGCGTTGACGTCGATGCCCGTGCGCGGATGGGTGGCCACCTCCACCGCGCGCAGCTTGCGGCGCTCAAGCGCCTGGAGGGCTGCATAGAACGTCGGCGACTCCACGACGACCAGGTCACCTGGCTCCGTGACCGCCTCCAGGCAAAGGTTGAGCGCTTCCATCGCACCGTTCGTGATGACGAGCTCGTCCGCATCGACACCGCAGCCCATCGCCAGATAGCGCGTGGCAATCTGCCGGCGCAGTTCAGCGCTGCCCGGTGAGAGGTCTTCCACGGTCTGCCATGGGTCGAGGCGCCGCATCGCCTTCCCCATGGAGAGTGCCAACTTGGGCAGCGGAAACAGCGCAGGGCTCGGAAATGCCGACCCCATCGGCACCAGCGCGCGGTTCTTCGCGTGGCCAAGCACCTGGAAGACAAGCTCCGTGATCTCGACCGAACGACCGGCGGCGGCAGGCGCAGACGGCTCAGGCTCCGGGTGCTTCACCACGGCACGGCTGACGAAGTAGCCGGACCGCGGCCGCGCCTCGATCAGCCCGCGTGCTTCCAGCAGGTAGTACGCCTGGAACACGGTCGATGGGCTGACGCCTCTGCTCTGGCAGGTAGCCCGAACCGACGGCAGCCGCTCCCCAGGGCGTATGCGGCCCTGCGCGATGGACTCGGCCACCTCATCGGCAAGGACTTCGTAGCGCTTTGACATGGATCACGCACCATACCAGCACACCCATCTGATACGCATTTTTTTCAGAAAACTGACCCTGGTATCCAGCCAGGGAGTCTGGCAAAGTTCTGATGATGGATTGGTTCCCTACAGTCTTCATCGTGTTCAAGACGCTCGTGCTGGGCACAGGCATGTTCTTCGCCATCAAGTGGCATTACGACCAAGGCAGAAAAGGCAAGGGGCAGGAGAAACGGAGCGCGGTGCTGCGCACGGGCGTCAAAGTGGCTGCCGTCTTCGTGCTGGTGCTCCTGGCCCTGCTGTTCCTCACCTTCAGGTTTGGCAGGATGCTCGGCTTGGACTTGACCTTGCCGTGATGGCCAAGGTGCGAGCTTGCTGGCGGCTCAATGAACCCGCAGCACCTCGAACTGCTGCCGGGTTGACGCGACCTGTATCGACACCTCGTCACCCTCGCATTTGCCCAGCATGTTCCTGCCCAAAGGGGCTTCGGTGCTGATGACCTGAACGATCTGGGCGCCGCTGCCCAAGGTCATGCTGCCCCCAGCCGGGCCGAGAAAGAGCTGTTGCTGCTTGTCGTCGGCATCGACCAGGCAGACCAGCGCGCCGAGCTGTATGCCTTTGCTGGCGTCGTAGGGGTGCGGATGGAACTGGCGCCAATGGGCCATCGCCTGGCGGATGGCTTCAGCGCGACGGGCCTGGCCGGTGGCCAGATAAGCGGCCTCCAGCCCCAAGGTGTCGTATTTGTTTTCGGCGATGTTTTCTTCGTGCGTCGCCGTTTCATGGGCCACCCGCACGGCTTGCTCGGCTTGCAGCAGGTCTTCGGCGAGCCGGTCCAGCACCTGCTGCTTCAGCAAGAATTTATCCATGGTGGAAGGTGGGCATTTCGAACGAGCGGGGCTGACCTTGATTATGAAAGACTCTGTCAGCCTTCGACGCCTCTGTTGGCTGAAGGTCAATTTCAGCTCTGGGCATTGCCCTGTAGTTCATTCCGGCCAGGAGCGGACACTGGCATGCTTCGATAAATTGGACAGATTTAGGCTGGGTACAGACGGCCAGGGTGTGCTGGCCAATGTCGGCGGGCGCCGATGCCTGACTTTGGTCGGCTCGCCTTGCCGCGGACCGCCGTACCTGAACTTGCCCTTCGGCGACGGCCGGGCGGACGGGTAGGTCCACGATCTGGTGGCGACGCCGGGCCAACGCTTGCTCCCGCTGGCGGAGAAATAGGACTTTCGACCCTGAAGAGACATAGGCAGACCCCAGCCCGGAAGCTAGCCGACTCGCACCTCGCGTTTGAATCTCTGGTCGATGTGCCAATGAAGTGCAAAATAACAGCAGTTTCACACCGAGCGCGTCAATGAGCGAATCGTCCCAGTCCGTGGCTGAAGCCCTCAAGTCGTTCTTCCAAGCCGCAGCCGACCCGGTGATGTTTACCGGCGCGGGCGTTTCGATGTTGGCGGGGTTGCCCGACTGGAAAGGGCTGTTGTCCCAGATGGCCGAGTCTGTTCGGGCAAAGGATGCCTTGACAGCCAACATGATGACGCAGCTCATTGCAAAGGGCAGCCTGACAAAGGCGGCGGAGTACTTTTGGCTTAGCGGCGAAGTGCCCGACGGGGACAAGAATAAGACGCTCAAGAGCATTCTTGGCTCATATGACGCGGCACCTCTGCTGCCGCTTGCATCATTGCCGGTCAGTTCGGTTTTGACAACCAACTTCGACCGCAGCATTATTGATGCAATTGCTACCGCTAGAAAGCAAGCTCCCCGC
>DXIO01000036.1 GCA_019112875.1 Candidatus Aquabacterium excrementipullorum | reverse complement strand
ACTTCTTCGCAGAGACCGAGCAGGTGGCCTTCTGCACCGCCCACGTCGTGCCCGGCATCGATTTCAGCAACGACCCGCTCCTGGCGGGGCGCATCCACTCCTACGTGGACACGCAGATCAGCCGCCTGGGCGGCCCCAACTTCCATGAGATTCCCATCAATGCGCCGATCGCGCCGGTGCACAACAACCAGCGCGACGGCCTGCACCGTCAGGCCATCGCGCGTGGACGCGTGGCCTACGAGCCCAATTCGCTGGGCGGCGGCTGCCCCTTCCAGGCCGGTGTGAAGGGCTTCGTGTCCTTCCCGCAGCCCATTCAGGACGACAAGGTGCGAGGCAAGCCCGAGAAGTTCGCAGAGCACTACAACCAGGCCACGCTGTTCTACAACAGCCAGACCGATGTCGAGAAGGCCCACATCGCCGCGGCCTTCCGCTTCGAATTGAGCAAGGTCACCGTGCCGGCGATCCGCCAGCGCATGGTGGCCTCGCTGGTGCACGTGTCGCCCGAACTGGCCGCCAAGGTCGCCGAAGGCCTCGGTATCCCCGTGCCGCCCGGCCTGCCCCGCGCGCTGGACAACCCGCCCAAGCCCGAGGTGAAGGTGTCGCCGGCCCTGTCGCTGACCGCCCTGCCCGGCGAAGTCGGCATCCGCACCAGGCAGGTCGGCATCGTGGTGGCCGACGGCATCGACGGCGCGTCGATCGCGGCCGTGCACAAGGAACTGCTGGCGCAAGGCGCCATCCCGCGGCTGGTCGCGCCGCGCCTGGGTCAGGTCACCGCGGTCAAGGGCGAGACCTTCGAGGTGAACGCGACCCTGGAGAACCACCCCGCCGTGCTGTTCGATGCTCTGGTGCTGCCCTGCGGCCAAGGCGCCATCGACACGTTGCTGACCGATGGCCACACACTGGAGTTCATCAAGGACCAGTACCGTCACTGCAAGCCCATCCTGGCGCTGGGCCTGTCGGAGCAACTGCTGGCCAAGGCCGGCATTCCCGACACCTTGCCCGATGGCCAGCCAGACGAGGCCTTGATCAAGGTGCAGCCCAGCAAGGTGGCCACCGGCTTGCCCCTCTTCATTGCCCAGCTGGCGGCCCATCGCTACACTCCCCGTGACAGCGACCCACCTCGCGTGTGACATCAGGAGACCCCCATGGCCCTGCAGCACCTCGAACCCTGCCAGCCGATCGACATCGGCCCCCTTGGCGAGCAGTTGGACAACGCACAGAGCAGCGCGCTGTTCAAATCCGAACAACTCGAAGTGATGCGCGTGGTGCTGAAGGCGGGCAAGTCCATGCCTTCTCACCATGTCGATGGCGAAGTCACCGTGCAGTGCCTGGAGGGGCGTCTGGACGTCATGGTCACCGCCGGTGCGCGCACGCTCCTGCCCGGGCAGTTGCTCTACCTGCCCGCGAAGGAAGAGCACGCTCTGCACGCGCTGGAGGATTCCTCTGCGCTGGTGACCGTCGTGCTGGTGTGAAAAGCGATGCGCTTGAACGTCAAGACCACCGTACTCATGCCCCTGGGGCTGGCGGCCCTGCTGGTGCTGAGCGCCTGCTCCAAGGGCGTCGATGAGATCAAGGCGCCCATCCCGCAAGCCCGTGAGCACACCATGAACCCCTTGGGTGAGCAGGCAGGCACCGCAAGTGCGGCCTCCTCCCCCGCCCGGGCTTCAAGTGCCATCACCGACCGCTGGCTGGGCCAATGGCACGGGCCGGAAGGCACCTTCCTGCGGCTGGCCGGAGGCAAAGGCCGCTACGACATCACCATCCAGGATCTGGACGGCCCGCGCCCGTACAAGGGACTTGCCGCAGGCGAGCACATCGAGTTCGAGCGCCAGGGACACATCGAGACCTTGCGCGCCACCGATGGCAAGGCCACCGGCATGAAATGGCTCGATGGCAAGCGCGATTGCCTCACCGTCAAGCCAGGTGAAGGCTACTGCCGGGACTGAAGTGAGGCCCGGCAGTCAGGGGCGGGGCTTCAACCTGCCAGCTTGGGCGCGATGCGGTCGATGCCGGCTTGTCCGCACGCCGCATCCTTGTCACCACCGGGCGCACCCGAGATGCCCACGGCACCGACCAGTTCCTTGTTGCTTGACCAGATGGGCAGGCCGCCTTCCAGCGGCGAAATCTTGTCCAGTTGCAGGAAGCCGGACAGGCCGGGTTGCGCACGCTTGCCCACGTCGCCAGACGGTGCACGCGTGGTGAAGGCCGTGTAGGCCTTGCGCTCGCTGTTCTCGATGGTGTGCGGGTTGACGCCGTCATCGCTCAGCACGACCACCGGCCGCGCATGGCGGTTGAGCACCGTGATCGTCACCTTGTAGCCGGCGCTGCGGCATTGGTGCAGCGCCACCGTGGCCAGTTCCAGCGCGGCGTCAGCTGACAGGGTGCGCTCCACCACCAGGCCGGAGCCCGAGGCCGTCTGGGCCTGTGCAGAACAAAGGGATGCCAGCGCGAGGCAGCTGGCCAGCAAGGTGGACGACAGACGCAGAGCGGTCATGTTGGGAAAGTCTCCAATGGATGGGAAATGAACAACAAGGCCGAGACTGTCCATGCACAAACGCCGCATGGGAACTGCGCAAACCGGATATGGCACGCACAGAATGCATAAGGCATGCGGGCCGGTGCAGGCGGCAATGTCGATGTCCGGTGACACGGAGTTTTGCCAAGCCACTGCGGTCAAAAAGCAAGGTACGCTCAGCTGTTGTCATTCCATATACGAAAACATCATGAGGAAGCTGTTCCTGCTGGCCCTGGCCTGTGTCGCCTATTACGCCCACGCGCGTTTTTCTTTTTCGGAGGGGCGTGTGCAGTCCTGGCTGGCCGGCCACTCGGTGCGGGCCATGTCCGGCGAAGGCAACGCCTGTGACGACTACACCAGCGATGTGCAAGTGAGCCTGGTGGCCCAGGGCGCCCGTGGCCGCTGGGAGGTCGAAGGCGGCAAGTATGAAATGTGCGGTTACCTCAAGCAGGCATCGGCCGCGTTCACGGTGCTACAGGCCCGTACCCATACCCGGTTCAATGACCTGCAGGTGCGCCCCGGGGGCTTCCCCTGGACCACGGCCAAGGTCACGTACACCTCGCAGACCTCGGTCAGCGCGTCCCACATTCCCACGCTGACCGTGGAAAGCGAAGACACGGTGGTGCTGGTTCGCACCCTGTCGGGCACCAAGATCAAGTCCTATGAATCCCGCTCCACCGGGGGCCTGTGAACCTCCGGCATCCGATGAGGTCACACAGGGCCTGATAGCCTGCGCTTTGCATCACCACCGATTCCGATGACCCGTCGCCTGCCTTTGATCCCCTTGCTGGCCTTGGCGCTGGCCGTGTCGGCGGCACAGGCGCGCGACCGTTGCGCGGGTGGCAAGCTGAGCCGGGCCGACGCGGCCTACTGCGCCGACCTGCGCATCAAGGAACTGGATGAGGCCATGGCCAACGCCCTGCGCCTGGCCTTGGGGGCCGTGCCGGATCCCAAGGCATTGAAGGCCCAGCAACTGGCCTGGCAGCGCAAAGTGCTCGACCGTTGCCGCCAGCACGATTGCCTGCTGCGCACCTACCAGGCCCGCACGGCCGAGTTGGCACGCCTGTTCGCCTCCCATGCCCGGATCACCGATAAGCCGCTGTCCAGCGGTGATGCGCAGGACACCTGCCAGGCCCTCGCCAATCTGGCCGACCGGCAACGCCTGTCGTCACTGGCGGTGCCGGGCATGGACCAATGGCCCTTTGCGGACGCCCCGCCGCCCTCCGATTCGGCTTTCACGTCCGCAGAGAAATCGCGTCTGCAAAGCCGCGAACTGGGCTGGCCGGCCGAAGCACGCACCATCTACCTGCTCAGGCTGGCGCCAGGCGCCCCGCCCACCCGCTTCGCCAGTTTCCTCACCGGGGGCAGCTGCCCGGCCTACCAGACCTACAACCTGCCCTATCTGCTGGATGCGAAGGGCACCGACGTCGGCGTCGATGCCGTGCCAGACCCGAGCGATCAGATCCGCTGGGCCTATCTGGGCGGGGGCGATTACCCCATCGTCCACCAGGGACGCAATTACATCGTCACCGCCGATCTGGCCAACCCCGACAGGCCCAGCATGATCTCCTGGATCAAACCAGACGGGCGCACGCGCCCCCTGTGCCTGCTCAAGAGCCGCAAAATGGGCCTGAAGGTGGTGTCGGCCCGCCAGCCGCGCGTGTGCGAAGCCGTGGCCAACGCGGAGGTCAAGCCGCTCAAGTGGCAGGATGCCACCGAAGTTCCGCCCTTCAGCCGCCGCCTGCAGGGCCATCGCGACGAGTTCATCCAGCGCTACGGCGACGACGCCGAAGACATCGGCCTGCTGCGCACCGACCTGGACCGCGACGGCAAGGCCGAACGCATTGCCCGCTTCCGGCATACCTCGAGCGCCGGCTGCGGCGCCACCGACGTGTGGTGGTCGGTGTTGATGGGCGACCTGGGCGGCGTGCAGCGTGGCCCGCTCAACGAGCAGCTCAGCGCGCTGGACGAAGGCGCGCTGGAGATCTACAAGGTCGACGGCCGCTTCTACCTCGCGGCTTCGCGCCACGGGAAACCGGGGCTCTTCCAGATCAACAAGGGCAAGACCGAGCAGGTGTGCGAGTTTCGCCAGGAAACGCGGACACAGGCCTCGACACTGTTCCCGGTCGATCCCTGATGACGAGGCACCGATTTGACAAGGATCAAGTCGAACCGGCTTGATGGGCTCTTCACCCTTAACTTCCGATTCAGTTTCACAACGCGCGGCCGATACTTCCCTGGACACATCTGACTCAGACGCGGTGCCCGTGATTCCACAGGTACCGGCGCGGTAGGCGCCAGCTACCGCCCGGCCACCCATGCCCGCGCCTGGCCACTGCGGCCGCTCCCCTGACGATGGTGCTGGTGCAACCGTGGTGCCGCGGGACACAAAAGTCCGCGACCGGGCACCTTCCAAGAGCATTTCAGGAGGAATCTGCAGTGAGCTCGTTCACCAACCTTCGCATCGGTGCCCGCCTGGGTGCCTCGTTCGCGGCTTTGTTGCTGCTGCTGCTGGCCATCGTCGCCATCGCCAAGCTGGGACTCACGTCCATTGGTGCCGAGATCGACAGCATGCTCAACGACCGCTACGTCAAGGTCCAGCTCGTCACGGCCATCGACCGTGAACTGAACCAGCAGGCACGCTCCACCCGCAACCTGCTGATCATGGACACGCCTGAAGAACGCGAGCCCGAGATCAAGATGATTCAGGCGTCGCGCGAAACCCTTCGGGGCGTGTTCGCCAAGCTACAGCCCATGGTCAGGAGCGACAGGGGCAAGGCGCTGCTCGGCGCCGTGCTCAAGGAGCGCGCCGACTACATCGCGAGCCTCGATCCCTTTCTGGAAATGGTTCGCAACGGCGACATGGGCGGGGCGAAAAACCAATTGATGCAAAAGCTTCGGCCGGAGCAGCTGGAATACGTCAAGGCCCTGGGCGAACTCACGGCCCAGCAGGAAGAGTTGATGACCGCCTCGGGCGTGGCTGCCGTCGAGCGTGTGGATCAGGCCTCGTTGACGATGATCGGCGCGGCCGTGCTGGCGTTGGTGGTGGCGGGCGTGGCCGGCGTGCTGGTCACCCGCTCGGTGACGCGCCCTGTGCGCGGCGTCGTGGACTCGCTCCAGGCCGTGGCGGGTGGAGACCTGACCGTGGACGTGGCCGTTGACCGCACCGACGAGATCGGCGATCTGCAGCGCGCGCTATCCGACACCGTGAGCGCCCTGCGGCGCGTCGTCGCCGACGTGCGCTCGGGTGTCGACTCGGTGACCACCGCGTCCAACCAGATCGCCGCCGGCAACCAGGACCTGTCCAGCCGCACCGAACAGCAGGCCTCCAGCCTGCAGGAAACCGCCAGCTCGATGGAAGAGATCACCGGCACAGTGCGCCAGAGTTCGGACAATGCCCAGCAGGCCAGCCAACTCGCCGCCGCCGCCTGCAACTCGGCCGGCCGTGGCGGCGACGTCATGCAGCAGGTGGTCGGCACCATGAACGCCATCTCCGACAGCAGCCGCAAGATCGCAGACATCATCGGCGTGATCGATGGCATTGCCTTCCAGACCAACATCCTGGCCCTCAATGCCGCCGTGGAAGCGGCCCGCGCGGGCGAGCAAGGCCGTGGCTTTGCCGTGGTGGCCGGCGAGGTGCGCACCCTGGCACGCCGCAGCGCCGACGCGGCCAAGGAGATCAAGACGCTGATCAACGATTCCGTGGCCAAGGTGGAAACCGGCAGCCAGCAGGTCGACGCCGCCGGAACCGCGATGCGGGACATCGTGGCCCAGGTCCAGAAGGTCAACGACCTGATCGGCGAGATCGCCAGCGCTGTCCACGAACAGAGCAGCGGCATCGGCCAAGTCAACCAGGCCGTGGCGCAGATGGACCAGGTCACGCAGCAGAACGCGGCGCTGGTCGAGGAAAGCGCCGCGGCCGCCGGCAGCCTGGCACAGCAGGCGCAACGGCTCACGAATTCGGTGGCCGTGTTCAAGCTGTACCCCGCAAGCCACGCAGAGCAGCCCGTGGTGCAGGCCCCTGTGTCGGTCAGTGGCGCCAAGCGCCCGCCGGCCCCTGTGGCCCGCCCGGCGATCGCGCCCGCGCCCAGAAAGGCCCTCCAGGCCAGCCCCGCCCCCACACCGGCCCGCTCGCGCGTCGAAGCGCCAGTGGCCGACGAAGAATGGACGAGTTTCTGATCAGCGCCTGCGCGTCATGGGCCAGCTCCCGCAAGCGGCCCTGAAAAATTGAAACTCCGCGCAAAAACCACGGCCCTGCCGGAAACCTCGGCCACGCCATCGTCCACGGGCCGCGATGCCTCGTCACAATCGACTCACCATGAAAGCCCCCCACCACACCGGCCTGCGATGAGCAGCGTCCCCGTACCGCTCAACGAACTCAAGCGCCTGGCCCTGCTGCGCGAGCTGTGCATTCTCGATACCCCGCCAGACCAGGCCTTCGATCTCATCACTCGCCTGGCCAGCCAGGTGTTCGGTGTGCCCATCGCGCTGATCGCGCTGATCGACCAGGAGCGGCAGTGGTTCAAGTCCCGCGTGGGCATGTCGGTGCAGGAGACACCCCGTGACCAGGCCTTCTGCGCCTACGCCATCCTGCAACCCGAGGTGATGGTGGTCCCCGATGCCCGCCACGATGCGCGCTTCAAGGACAACCTCCTCGTCACAGGCTCGCCGAACATCCGCTTCTACGCGGGCGCCCCACTGACCAGCCGGGAAGGCCTGAACCTGGGCACCCTGTGCCTGATCGACACCGTACCGCACGACAGCTTCGGGCCTCAGGAACACGCCATGCTGCTGAGCATGGCGGCGATGGTCACGATGCGGCTGGAATCGCTGCGCACCATCGGCTACATGGACGCGACCATGGTGCTGCCCAACCGCGCACGACTGCTGGACGACCTGGAACAGCACAGTCAGGCCGGCACCTGCGCGTCCACCAGCCTCTGTGCGGTGGCGGTGGACCTTTGCGGCGCCGAATACTTCAACGACATGGTCAAGGCCCTGGGCTATCGCTACGCCGACGACTACCTGCTGGCGGCACGCGACCGGCTGCTGAGCCTGCTGCCACCGGAAACCACCCTCTACCGCATCAGCACCACGCGCCTGGGCTTCATCCTCGAACGGGAGGATGAAGCGCTCGCAGACTTGCTCACCAGCATCGGTCAGGCATGCGCAGAGCCTCTGTGGATGGGTGACATCCCCCATAACGCGCGCGTCACGATGGGGACCATGCGCCTGCCCGAGCGCTTCAGCCCGCCGGATGTGATCCGCGCGCTGGTCAGTACCAGCGATTCCGTGCGCCAGGACGGCGGTGACTGGGCCTTCTACGACAGCCGCCAGCATGAAAGCCAGCGCCGCTCATTTCAGGTGCTTTCCGCGCTGTCCCTGGTGCTCAACCGGGGTGGCGACGAACTCGCGCTGCATTACCAGCCCAAGGTGGACCTGCGCACCGGCCGTTGCGTCGGCGTAGAGGCGCTGCTGCGCTGGAACAGCCCGACGCTTGGCCCGGTTTCTCCGGCCGAGTTCATCCCCCTGGCCGAGAAGACCGCGCTGATCGAAAGCATCACCCAGTGGGTGATGGCGCAGGCCTTGCAGCAGGCAGGCATCTGGCAGCGCCAGGGACTGAACCTGACCATGGCCTTCAACGTGTCCGCGCTGGACCTGGACCGCCCGGGCTTCGCCAACGAGCTGTGCACATTGATCGAGCGGCATGCCGTCGACCCGCACCGGATCGAACTGGAATTCACCGAAAGCGCCCTCACCCACCAGCCCGAGCGCTTACGCCAGCACCTGCTGCGCCTGCGTGCACTGGGCGTCAAGGTGGCGATCGACGATTTCGGCACGGGCTACAGCAACCTGACCTACCTCAAGACATTGTCGGCCGATGCCCTGAAGGTGGATCAGTCCTTCGTGCGCAACCTGCTGGAAGACGCCACCGATCAGGCCATCGTGCCGGCCCTCGTGCGCCTGGCCCATGAGATCAAGCACACCGTGGTGGCCGAGGGCATCGAGACCGAGGCCGCCTACCAGGCCCTGGCCCACTGGGGGTGCGACGAGGGCCAGGGGTACTGGATCGCCAAGCCCATGCCGGTGCTGGCGCTGGAACACTGGCTGGGCAGCGAGCCCGGACGCTGGCCCGGCCTGCACCAGGCTTCCCGGCTCGCCTGAACGGGCCCGGCGACGCACCCGGCCGTACCTCCCATTCAGGGTTTCGACACCATCAGATCCTGCACCTTGGCACCCAGACCATTCATCGTGAACGGCGTATGGGTCATGGCGCCTGAAACGCCAAATCCTTGAGCAACGCGGGTGGTGACGAGGTAGCGAATTGGAGGCCGCCATGAAAAACGGGCCCCAAAGGGCCCGTTTTGCAATCTGGCGGAGAGGGCGGGATTCGAACCCGCGGTGGGCTATTAACCCACACACGCTTTCCAGGCGTGCGACTTAAACCGCTCATCCACCTCTCCGGAAGCCCTCCATTGTAGCAGGCTTATCGATCAGTTCGCGTTGATGCGTTTGCCATCCTTGTAGGTGTACAGCGACATCGCGGGATTCTTCAGCTCACCATTGGGCTCGAACTGCACCTGAGCGGTCACACCCTTGTAGTTGGTCTGCGCGATCTTGGGTGCGTACACCTTGGGATCGGTGGAGTTGGCGCGCTTCATCGCATCCACCAGCACCATGGTCGCATCGTATGTATACGGCGAGTACACCTGGAACTGCTTGGGGAACTTGGCGTCGTAGCGCTTGCGCCAGTCCTGGCCGCCCGGCAGCTTGTCGATGGACAGGCCGCCGATGGCGCACACCACGTTGCTCAACGTGCGCGCCCCACTGGCCAGATCCGCCAGCTTCTCGGTGCAGATGCCGTCGCCACCGAACAGGTAGGCCTTGGTCAGACCCAACTGCTGCATCTGGCGCAGCATGGGGCCAGCCTGCGGGTCCATGCCGCCGAAGAAGATGCCATCAGGCTTCTTGCCCTTGATGGCGGTGAGGATGGCGGTGAAGTCCACGGCCCGATCGTTCGTGTACTGCTCACTCACCACCTCCATGCCCAGCTTGCGCGCGGTGTTCTTGAACACCTCGGCCACGCCTTGCCCGTAAGCCGTGCGGTCGTCGATCACGGCCACCTTCTTGAGCTTGAGCACCTCGAAGGCATGCTTGGCCAGACCCGCGCCCAGCGCGTTGTCGTTGGCCAGCAGGCGGTAGACGTTCTTGTAGCCCAGCGCCGTCAACTGCGGGTTGGTAGCCGAGGGCGAGATCATCGGCAAACCACAGCCGTTGTAGACCTTGGCAGCCGGCAGCGTGGTGCCAGAGTTCAGGTGCCCGACCACGCCATTCACCTTGGCATCGCACAGCTTCTGCGCAGCGGCCGTGCCCTGCTTGGGATCGGCCGCGTCGTCTTCGGCGATCAGCTCGAAGCGCAGCTTCTTGCCGGCGATGGTCACGCCCTGGGCATTGAGCTCGTCCACGGCCATGCGTGCGCCGTTCTCGTTGTCGCGGCCATAGTGGGCCTGCGGGCCGGACACCGGGCCCACGTGGCCGATGCGCACGACCTCCTGGGCCAGCGCAGGCAGGGCTGCCGAGACAGCGGCCACGGCCAGAGCCATGCGCGCCAGGGGCGGGAAGTTCGATGTCATGTCTGTCTGCCTCTTGCTTGTGTCAAATGAAGGGGATGTGGCCTTGCAGGATCAGGAGCGGGTGCGTTGTCGTGCCACTTCCTGGGCCACGGCGCGCGACACGACGTCGCGCATGGTCTTGGACAACTCCTGCCGCAATTCGCGGACCAGGGATTCGGAGGTGCGCGCCAGGATGGGCGTGAGGGCCTCGCGCAAACGGTATTCCAGCATGCCGTCGATCTGGCGCTGCACCTCGTTGAGCACACGCTGGGCCATCGCGGCTTCGTCCACACCCGCATTGAGGCGCGGAGGCGTGGGCGTTGCTGGCAGCGCAACGGGGGCAGGTGCCGCGACAACCGGCATGGGTTGCGCCGAAAACACCGAAGGTGCCGGAGCCGGCGCGGAAACCCATGGATGCAACGGCTCTGCCGGCGGCGGTGTCGGCACGGGCGCAACCACGGAAGGCTGGCTGACCGGCAAGGCCTCGGCAACCGGTTCGACCAGCACCTGATCCACCACCGGCACCTCGCTCTGCGGCAAGGCCTCCGGGATCTCGATCACCTCGGTGAGGGTCGGCACATGGGAGGGCGCAGGGCGTGGCGGCAGGGTCATGGGCAACTCATTCCTGCGCGAGGTGCGCCTTGACCGTCCACCCCTTGGACTCGTACTCGCGCCAGCGCTGGCGGCCCAGTTGGCGGTCATCTGGCTCGGTGGACACCACGTCGAAGAAGCGCTCGAACCGCTCGATGCCCGATGGAATGCTGTTACCCAGGTTGATCAGCACCTGGCGGCCTTCGGGTGCCTGTTCGGGCGCATCGGTCAGCCACACGGGCGTGTCCTGCCAGCGCGGCGGCCAAGCCTGGCCCGCGCTGGTGCACACATGGGGCAGGAACTCCTGCTCGTCGAACACCCACAGCTGGCGGTCCAGCTGGCGCAGCGTGGCCATGTCGGCCGTGACGACCAGCCGCGCACCGCTGCGGTAGGCCTTGCGCAACAGCCGGCACGCATAGGCGAGCTTGTCGCCCATGCCGTGATGGAACTCCACCTGCTTCATCGCGTCCTGCCCGTGTCCTGCCAGATACCGGGATCAGGCCTTGGCCGCGCGACGGGCCGGGGCCTTGGGCGCGGGCTTGACGGCCTTCGTGACCCCCTTGCCTGCCGCAGCCTTCTTGTCTGGGGCGGCCTTGGCAGGTTTCGCAGGCTTGGGCGCCAGCGCACCCTTGCCTTCCTGCGACAGCACGAAGTGCGTCAGCAAGGGCACCGGCCGGCCGGTGCCGCCCTTGGCCGCACCGGATTTCCAGGCCGTGCCGGCGATGTCCAGGTGAGCCCAGCGGTAGGCCTTGGTGAACTTGCTCAGGAACACGGCCGCCGTGATGGCGCCACCCGCGCGGCCGCCCACATTGCCCAGGTCGGCGAAATTGCTCTTGAGCGCGTCGCCGTATTCGTCGTCGATCGGCATGCGCCAGGCGGTGTCGCCCGAGGCTTTGCCAGCCTGCTCCAGGGCCTGCGCCAGTTCGTCGTCGGCCGAGAAGAGGCCGCTGTGGATGTGGCCCAGCGCGATCACGCAGGCGCCGGTCAGCGTGGCGATGTCCACCACCACCGCGGGCTTGAAGCGCTCGGCGTAGGTCAGCGCATCGCACAGGATCAGGCGGCCTTCGGCGTCGGTGTTGAGCACCTCGATGGTCTGGCCCGAGAGGCTCGTGACCACGTCGCCCGGCTTGGTGGCCGTGCCGCTGGGCATGTTCTCGCAGGTAGGCACCAGGCCGATCAGGTTGACCTTGGGGCGGAGCTCAGCCACGGCGCGGAAGGTGCCCAGCACGCTGGCGGCCCCCCCCATGTCGAACTTCATCTCGTCCATCTCGCCGGCCGGCTTGATGGAGATGCCGCCCGTGTCGAAGGTGATGCCCTTGCCCACCAGCACCACCGGCGCTTGGTCCTTGGCGCCCCCGTCGTAGCGCAGCACGATGAAGCGCGGCGGCTCTGCCGAGCCCTTGGCCACGGACAGGAAAGAGCCCATGCCGATCTTCTCGATGGCGGCACGGTCGAGCACCTCGACCTTGATGTGCTTGAAGGCTTTGCCCAGTTGGCGGGCCTCGTTGGCCAGGCCCGTGGGCGTGCAGTAGTTGCCGGGGCGGTTGCCCAGTTCGCGGGCCAGCGTGCTGCCGGCAGCCAGGGCCTGGCCGCGCGCCAGGCCTTCGCGGGCGGCGATGGCGTCGGCGGCCGTGGTGATCAGCGAGACCTTCTTGAGCGCGGCCGGCTTGGGCGCCGAAGGCTTGCTCAGGTTGTAGACATAGGTGGCATCGCCCAGGGCGGCGGCCAGCACCTCGGCATGGGCGGCCGTCAAGGCCAGGCCCTGCGCGGTCGCGATGGCGGCATGCGTCAGGCGGGCACCCTTGGCATGGCTGGCCAGGCGCGCGATGGCGGCCTTGAACTGGCGTGGGGTGTCGCCACCGGCCACGCCCACGGCCAGGCGGGGCGCCTTCAGGCCGGCGGGACGGTGCACGTACAGCGTCTGGCCGTCTTTCAGCTCCAGGTCACCGGCGGCCAGCGCCTCGCTCACCAGCGCATCCACGGGCGCGCTGCCCGTGCGCGAAGATTCAGGCGTCAGCACCACCAGCAGCACGTCGGCCGAAAAACCTGCGAGTTCCGGGCCCGAGCCCACCACGTTGCGATAGTCCATGCTTGCCACGTCCATAATGGACGGATTGAGTTTGATTTGACTGATGTTATTCGATTCCTCTCTCCGCCGAGAACTCTGGCGTGGCTTTGTCGGAACGCTGGTGGTGTTCCTGACCGTGGTGCTGACCATGGTGCTGATCCGCGTGCTGGGCCAGGCGGCCAAGGGCAGCGTGGCCCTGGCCGACGTCAGCCTGCTGCTGGGCTACACCATGATCGCCCAGGTTCCCACCCTGATCAGCCTGTCGCTGTTCGTGTCCGTCGTGGCCTTGCTGGCCCGCCTGCACCGTGACAGCGAGATGGTGGTCTGGCAGGCCAGCGGCATGCGCCTGACGCGCCTGCTCAAACCCATCTGGCAGATGGCCTGGCCCGTGCTCGTGGCCCTGGCGCTGCTGGTGCTGGTCGCTCGCCCATGGGGCCAGCAGCAGACACAGGTGCTCAAGGACCGCTTCGAGCGCCGCTCCGACATCGCCCGCGTCGCACCCGGCCAGTTCCAGAGCTCGGCCGATGGCCGGCGCGTGTTCTTCATCGACAGCCACAGCGACGGCGAGCGCACGGGCAAGAATGTGTTCATCGTGCTGAGCGGCGACGATGTCGAATCCGTGGTCAGTGCCCGCGAAGGCCAGATCGAGACCATCGGCGCCCAGCGCTACCTGAACCTGCGCCAGGGCGAACGCGTGCAGACCACGCTGTCCACCGGCGAGAAAACCCGTTCGCGCTTCGAGAACGCCCAGATCCTGGTCGGCGACGCGCCCGTGGGCTCTGCCGGCGAGCTCGGTGCGCGGGGCACCGCGACCCTCGACCTGTTCACCGCGACCAACCGCAAGATGCGCGCGGAGTTGGTCTGGCGCCTGGGCACGCTGTGGTCGGCCGCCAACCTGGTGCTGATCGCGCTGGCGTCGGTCAACACGCAGGTGCGCCGCGGCAATGCCTGGAGCCTGGTGTGGGCCCTGCTGGTGTACGTGGCCTATTACAACGTGCTGACGCTCAGCCAGGCCTGGGTCACCTCCGGCAAGCTGAGCGATGGCGCCGGGCTGTTCGGCATCCATGGCGTGATCACCGTTGCCGCACTGGCCACGCTGTGGTGGCGCGATGGCGCCTGGCGCAAGGCAGGAGACGGTGATGGCGGCCTGCCCGCAGTCCGTGCTGCACAAGGAGCCGGCGCATGAAGACCGTCCGCCGCCTGCTGTACCTGCAGATCCTGTCGTCGGTGCTCTTCGTCACGCTGGCGTTTTTGGCGCTGTTCTTCTTCATCGACCTGGTAGACGAGCTGCAGGACATCGGCCGCAACGGCTACACGATGACGGACGCGCTGTGGACCTGCATCCTGGCCTTCCCGGGCCACGTGTACGACGTGTACCCGATCACCCTGCTGATCGGCACGATCATGGCCTTGTCGCAGCTGGCGCAAAGCTCGGAATTCACCATCCTGCGCACCAGCGGCCTGGGGCCGGCGCGGGCCCTCACCCTGCTGGCGGCGCTGGGCATCGGCAGCGCGGTGATGATGTTCGTCATCGGCGATTTCGTCACGCCCTGGACGCAGCAGCTCACCTCACTCAATTCGTCGGATTTCCGCAAGGGTCAGGCGCTGAACCTGGGCAAGGGTGGCGCCTGGCTGCGCGAGAGCAGCGGGCCTGACACGCCGAACGGGCACCAGCTCACCGTCAACGTGGGTTCCGCCACCGGTGAGTCGCACTTCAAGAACGTGCGCATCTTCGAGTTCGACGACCGCAATCGCCTGGTGCGCCGGCTCACGGCCCAGGACGCGGAGATCAGCCATGCCACGAGCGGCTCCGGCGGCGCCTCGTTGTGGTCCCTGCGCGGCGTGGTCGACACACGCTGGGCCTCGGCCGCCAATGTCACACCCGAGCAGGAGACCACGGGCCAGGCCCTCGTGACCGAGCAGAAGCTGGACAAGCTCGACTGGGTCAGCCAGATGACGCCCCAGGTGGTGGCCGCCTCCGTGCTGCCCATCGACACCATGTCCACGTCGGCCCTGTGGCGCTACACCCGCCACCTGGCGCGCAATGCCCAGGCGGCGCAGAAGTATGAGCTGCAGTTCTGGAAGAAGGCTTTCTCGCCCCTGACCTGTCTGGTGATGGTGGCCCTGGCCCTGCCCTTCGCCTACCTGCAATCGCGCAGCGGCGGCATGAACCTCAAGGTGTTCGGCGGGGTGATGCTGGGCATCAGCTTCGTGCTGGTCAACCACATCACCAGCCACCTGGGCCTGCTGCACCAATGGAAGCCCTGGCTGGCGGCCTCGATGCCCAGTCTGGCCTACCTGCTGCTCTCGCTGTCGGCCTTCATCTGGCTGGTACGCAATCGTTGACGACGGAGCCTTGACCATGTCTCACGGCCTGCTGCTCTTCGCTCACGGTGCCCGGGATCCCGCCTGGGCCTTGCCCTTCCGGCAGGCACGCGAACGGTTGCTCGCCCAGCATGGGGCCGACACGCCGGTGGCGCTGGCCTTCCTGGAGTTCATGAGCCCCACGCTGCTGGAAGCCGGTGCGCAGTTGGCAGACCAAGGCTGCCAGCGCGTCACCGTGGTGCCCCTGTTCCTGGGCGCCGGCGGCCATGTGCGCAAGGACCTGCCTGTGCTGATCGACCAGTTGCGGCAGAGCCACCCGGGCACGGCCTGGCATCTGGCGCCCGCCGTGGGCGAGACCGACACGGTGGTGCGCGCCCTGGCCGATGCGGCCTGGCAGCTCGCGCACGCCGACGTGCCCCCCGACGGCGCGACCGGAGGCGCCGCATGAACCTGCACCAGTTCCGCTTCGTGTGGGAGGCCGCCCGCCGCAACCTGAACCTCACAGAGACGGCCAAGGCCCTGCACACCTCTCAGCCCGGCATCTCCAAGGCCATCCTGGAGCTGGAGGAAGAGCTCGGCGTGGACATCTTCGTGCGCCACGGCAAGCGCCTCAAGCGCATCACCGAGCCCGGCGAGAAGGTGCTGCAGGCCATCGACGTGATCCTGCGCGAGGTGACCAACCTCAAACGCATCGGCGCCGAGTACGCCCTGCAGGATGCAGGCACGCTGTCCATCGCGACCACGCACACGCAGGCGCGCTATGCCTTGCCCGAGCCCGTCGCGGCCCTGCGCAAACGCTTTCCGAAAGTGTCGATCAGCCTGCACCAAGGCAACCCCGAGCAGGTGGCGCGCATGGTGCTGGACGACATCGCCGATGTGGGCCTGGCCACCGAATCGCTGGCCAACTACGACGAGCTGGTCACGCTGCCCTTGTACGAATGGCAGCACGTGGCCCTGATGCGGCACGACCACCCGCTGGCCGAGATCCCGCGCCTGACGCTGGACCAACTGGCGGCCGAACCGCTGATCAGCTACACGCCCTCCTTCGCAGGCCGCTCACGCATCGACAAGGCCTTCGCGCAGCGCAGCCTCACACCGCACGTGGTGCTGGAGGCCATCGACGCCGACATCATCAAGACCTACACCCGCCTGGGCCTGGGCATCGGCCTGGTGGCCGAGATGGTGGTGAAGGACGATCCACTGTTCGGCCCCGGTGGGGACCTGACCTGGCGCCCCGTCGGCCACCTGTTCGGCAGCAACGTGGCCCGCATCGCCTTCAAGCGCGGCAGCTACCTGCGCCAGTTCGTGCTGACCTTCACCGAGCTGCTCTCCGAACGGCTGAACAAGCAGCTGATCCTGCAGGCCCTGCAGAACGCGGGCAACAGCACCAACGGGCCGGGGCCTCAGGCCGCCACCGACAGCGACGTGGGGCTCTGAGCCCCACCGCCTTCCCCAAAAGACAAAGACGACGGCCCGCGAGGGTTCCGTCGTCTTTGCGCTGGAGCGCCCTGGATCAGGGCTTGCGCTGTGGCAGGTCCACGTGTTCGAAGTCAATGCCGTTGCTGTCGTCCGTCGTCTTCTTGCCGGAGGCAGAAGGCTCGGGCGAATCCACCAAGGCGCCCCCGCCTGCCTCGGGTGGGACGGGATCATCCAGCGACAGGTCCAGGCTCAGGCTGGGCGTGACTTCGGGCAGCGCCTTCACCGGCCGGGTGGCCATCAAGGGCTGCAGCATCGTGGGCACGTTGACCTCGTCGCTCGCATCGGCGTCGTGATCCTGCACCGGCAGCAGCAGATCGACCGGGGCACGGTCTTGAGATTCACGCTCGGACAGGTCACGCGCGACGCCGTACAGGAACAGCAGTTCGCGGTAGGCCGGCAAATCGAAGGTCTCGGCGCTGCCGTCGGAGCGCGTGAGCGACACCTCCAGCACGTCCATGGCCTTGGTCGGCACGGACCACAGCGCCTGCAGGCGGTCGATCACGCCGGGGTAGTCCTCCAGCGCATGGCCATGCTGCAGATCGGATTCCCACGAGGGCGCGTAGGCGTTGAAGCGGCTGTTGAACACCGAGCGCACACGTTCGTAGTCATCCCGGCGGTCCAGGCGCTGGTAGATCTCCAGCAGCTTCAGGTAAGGCAGCGGGCTGGCCACGGCGGTGTTCTGAACATGGCCTTCGAGCAGTTCGATGGCGGCATCGTCCTGGCCCAGCACCACGAAGAACTCTGCCTGCTGCTCCAGGTCGATCAACTCCTCGACCGTGATCTCGCGCGCCTCTTGCTGCTCGTTCTTGATCAGCACCGGCCGGCTGATCGTCGTGCTGCCACCCTGCGGAGGTTCCGCAACAGATGCCGCCACCAGAGGCGCCGCAACGGCAGGGGATGCAGCGGGCGCTGGCGCGCCCGTGGTCGGTGCCGGTCGCACAGGCATGAACTCTGCCGCGGTGCGTGCCAGGGCGGGTTCGGCCATGCTGGACACCGCAGGTGCGGTCTCGGCAGCGCCGCTGGCGCCGCCATCGGCCGGCTCACCTTGCCACCAGGACGATGCAGGCTCCGCCGCTTCGCGCCGCTGGCGCGTGAACAGCCACGCCACGGCGGCTCCCAGCAGAACACACAAGGCCAGCAGGCCATACACGAGCGGATGCTTCAGGCGCTTGTCTTCGGCCTCGCGTACGCGCGCCTCCATGGCGGCCACACGGCTTTGAGCGCCACTGGATTCCTGCTGCAGGCGGGCCAGGCGCTGCTCGAGTTCCTGCATGCGCTGACGGTCGCGCGCCAGTTGCTCAGGCGATGAGTTCATCGCCGCCCACAAGGCGGCCGCCGCAGCGCGACGCTCCTTCACCTCGGGCGCATCGATGTTGGCCGCCACGCCGCTCAAAGCGGACGACATCATCAGGTTGGGCACGGTCAGGGCGTCCAGTTCGGTCGGGTCCAGCACGAGACGCGCGGTCTCGGTCTTGGGCACGGCCGCCTGAGGGCTGCGCTTGGCAGGCACCGCAGACGCCTTGTGATCGGTGGGCACCTTGAAAGGGACCTTGGCACTGGCCACCGGACGGCCTTCCACGACCTCACCCGCAGCGATCCCTTCCCCCCCGGCCGCAGCGTTGGCCACCGATTTGCTGCGACGGGTGGACGACTTGGCCGACGTACCGCTGTTGCCGAAGCGAGCCGCAGCGCGACCCTCGCCACGCCCCGCAGGCACCAGGGCGAAATCATCAGCCGGCGACGAGGTCGCGGCAGCGCGATTGCCCGAAGCTGCATCGGCCTCGGGCAGATTGACCGCGCCGGGCGGATCGGCGAACGCCACGAACTTGCGCGTGATCTTGGCCCTGCACCCGGCCACCAGATAAACCGTGACGACCGGCTCGTTGACGAGCGACGTGGTCACCACACGAACGGCACGCTCTGCCCCGCTGCTGGGCAAGAGGGACGCCTTCACGGCCATTTGAGCCTGCTTGTCATCCCCGAAATAAACGTCGGCGGCCACACAATCGTCAGCGATGGACTCCCCCGCTTCCAGATGGAGCGGAACGGTCAGGCTGAGTGTCTCCCCCAAAATGGCACGGCTCGTGGAGCGACCGAAACCCAGCGACAGCGCCGATTCGGACAAAACCACCAGCGAGAGACCGACGACAATGGCCGCCGATACTCCTTTGAATTTCATCATATCGGTGCGGTTTTTTGCCAAGTTTTCACTCTAGCACGTCAGGTTACCCGTCTTTCTGATCATAAGCCCCCATTCACATCGAGAAACAGTAACAACCAGATTGCAGCCCATGACGACCGAACTACTGACCGAACGCCAGGGCGCCATCCTGGTCATGACCCTTTCGGGGCCCGCCACGCGAAATGCCCTGTCGCCACAGGTGTACGCGGCCGGCATCGAAACCCTGAACATGGCGGAATCCGACCCCAGCGTGTCCGCGGTGGTTCTAACAGGCGGCGGGGGCCATTTCTGCGGTGGCGGGGATTTACAACGTTTGTCGCATAACCGTCAGCAGGATCCGAGCCAGCAAGCGGGCAACATCGACGCCTTCCACCAGTGGATCGAAGCCTTGCGGGCATTTCCCAAGCCTGTGATCGCCGCAGTGGAAGGTGTGGCCGCCGGTGGCGGTCTCTCGGTGGCGCTCGCTTGTGACCTGCTCGTGGCGGCCGACAACGCCCGCTTCGTCAGCGCCTACAGCAAGGTCGGCTTGTCCACCGACGGCGGTGCCAGTTGGCACCTGAGCCGTCAACTGCCCCGCGGGGTGGCACTGAAATGGCTGTGGACCGGCGGCGATGCCACGGCCCAGCAGATGCAGCACTGGGGTCTCGTGCACCAGATTGAACCTGCAGGCACCGCCTTGCACGCCGCGCTGACACTGGCAGAGGAACTGGCCTCGACACCTGCCAATGTGCTGGCCAGCATCAAGGAACTGGTCAACGACGCGCCGCACTCATCCCTGAGCGAGCACCTGGGCGCGGAGAAGCGGCACTTCCTGGTCAACCTGATGCGTCCGGAAGCTGGCGAGGCCATCGCGCGCTTCCTGCAGCGCAAGAGCCGCTGAGGCTCCAGGGCCCGCAGGCCTCAGACCGCGTCCACCAGCTTGCGCGCCGCCAGGTCGAACACCGCGGCCACCAGGCGCAGCTGATTGACCTCGAGCTTGTCCCCCGACATCCGGATGGTCAGGATGCCGCGGTTGACGGTCATCACGGCGATGAGAGCGTCCGTCCACCATGAGGTGGCGGCCTCTTCGAGGCCAGCGGTCAGCTCCGGATCAAGCCAGAGCTTGGCCACGCCCTCGGCGTTGGACAGCATCAGGAAACGGCGGGCCAGCACGGGATGTTCGGAAAGCGCCACCTTGGAGTGCATGGCCAACCAGCGCATCTCTTCGGGCAGGCTGTTGTCCATCTGCGTCTGCATGGCGTCGGTGAACCGCTGGAACACGTCGGATTCCAGTGTGTGCGCCAGGACCCTGGTCAGGAAGAGGATCTGCACGTCACCGGGGATCCCTGCATCGAAACGGAAGCGGAGCTCCTTGCCGGTGAAATAAGGCCGTTGGGCCGGGCCCCACTCCACCCGCCAGCCGGCGGACGTGTCCACGACCATTCCTCCGGCCTGACCGGAGACGGTCTTGACCTTGTGCCCCTCTTCTTTCGCCCACACGGCCAGCACTTGCTGATCCGAATCCGCCGCGGGTGATTGACCCGCGCCCAGCAGGCGCTTGAGTGCATCCAACATCATCCATGGACCTCGGTAGTTGCGCGATGGCGGCTCGCGCGGAGGTACCCCGCGACGGCTGCCCACACCGCTCAGGGAACAGACCTGAGCGCCTTCTGGATCCTATCTCACCTGCAAGCCGGATGCGCCACCAGAGGGCACCACGGCCTTCAGGGTGAGGATGCTCCGCAATCGCTCACGTCGACATCCTCGGCGTGCAAGTCCTCGTCACCACAACGGCGTCCCTGCACTGTCTCGGCGCTGAACGAAGCCCGCAGGGCGTCGATCTCCGCACGAAGCCGAAGTGTTTCTTCGGCACAACGATCCAGCCGCGGGTCGCCGCCGTCTTGTGGAAAGAGTTGTCCATCCAGACGGGCCAGCTTGCCATTCAATGCAGTCTGCAGCCGCTCCAGGCGGCGTTGCGGGCTCGTGCGCCCAATGAGTTTGATCACCATGATGGCCTTGTCATTCGCAAGCGGCATCGAGCCGCGCAGTCAAGGGCCACAGATCCGGCTCCTCGTCCGGAATCCAAAGCCCGATAGCTGGTGCAACCATGGCACCTCCCATATTTTTTTGTTTAATTGTGTAAATAGAGT
This sequence comes from Candidatus Aquabacterium excrementipullorum, assembly GCA_019112875.1. GTDB lineage: Bacteria > Pseudomonadota > Gammaproteobacteria > Burkholderiales > Burkholderiaceae_C > Aquabacterium > Aquabacterium excrementipullorum. The sequence continues at coordinate 68,057 of DXIO01000036.1, read as the reverse complement.
GTAGCGGCGACGGCAGGCCGAAACATCCTTCACATCGGGGGAGGAATCACGTATTGCCAAGGGCTGCTGCGGCATGCAGGCGGTTGCACCGTGCGATCGAGTTGGGCTTGCAACTCGGGCATCATTGGCCTGTCCGGAGGGACTCGAACCCCCGACCTATTGCTTAGAAGGCAATTGCTCTATCCAGTTGAGCTACGGACAGTGAGCGTGGAGTTTAATGGCTTTGCCCACCCTCGGCGCGCCCGGCATTGGCGCGCCAGCGTGACAGCCACAAGGCATTGCCGACCACGCTCACGGAACTGAAAGCCATGGCCGCACCCGCGAGCATGGGGCTGAGCCCACCCGCCATGGCCAGTGGAATGCCGATGACGTTGTAGCCAAAGGCCCAGAACAGGTTCTGCCGGATCTTGGCGGACGTGCGCCGGGAGATGTCCAGGGCGGCAGGAACCAGCCATGGGTCACCCCGCATCAGCGTGATGCCTGCAGCATGCAAGGCGACGTCGGCACCGCCTTGCGGATTGGCCATGGCCATGCCCACGTTGGCCGCCGCCAGCGCGGGCGCATCATTGATGCCATCGCCCACCATGGCGACGACGAGGGCTGCGCCATCGGCTCCTGTCTTGAGCGCCTGGATCTGGCCAGCCTTGTCGGCGGGCAGGACTTCCGCCACCACGCGGCGGATGCCCAGGGCATCGCCAACCGCCTGAGCGGCACCATGGTTGTCGCCAGAAATCATCACCGTCTCGACCCCGAGGCTGTGCAGGCGTGTCACCGCCGCCGCCGAATTCGGCTTGAGCTCGTCGCCGAAGCCCAGCAAGGCCACCACCTGCCAAGGACCATCTGGGGCGCCTGACACCTGAGCGGCCGCCGCGCCCTCCTGCTGGCGCATCAGCCATGACACCGAGGCGCCACCGACCGCCAGCGCCTGAGCCCGCTCCATCAGATCCGCAGGGCGCTCCGCCTCTGGCACCATCGACACCATCCATGGCGTACTCCCCAGGCGCCACAGATGCCCACCGTCTGTGTCCACGTCGGGCATCACGACCTTGGCCTGCAGGCCTCGCCCCGCCACGGCCTGCACGGCAGAGGCCCTGGCTGGCTCGAACCCTTCCGCGCAAGCCGCTACGACAGCCCGGGCCAGCGGATGCTCGCTGCCCGACTGCATGGCCGCCGCGATCTTGAGCACCTGCGAGGCATCCAATCCAAAACCATCACGCACCTGCCAGTGGATCAGACGCGGCTGTCCGACGGTCAAGGTGCCCGTCTTGTCGAAGGCCACCACCGATACACGGTGCGCCAGCTCCAGCGCCTCGGGATCCTTGATGAGGATGCCCTGGCGCGCCGCAGCGCCCGTGCCGGCCATCAGGGCGGCCGGCGTGGCCAGGCCCAGCGCACATGGGCAGGCGATCACCAGCACGGCCACGGCGCGGATCAGCGCGGGCTCCATGCCCAGCCCGTACCACCACCAGCCCAGCCCCGTGGACAGGGCCAGCAGCAGCACCGTGGGCACGAACACGGCGGACACCCTGTCCACCACACGCTGGATCGGCGCCTTGCCGGCCTGGGCCTCGACCACGCTGCGGATGATCCCGGAAAGCACGGTCTGCCCGCCAACGGCGCTCACCTTCATCAGCAGGCGGCCTTCGCCATTGATCGAACCGCCGGTCAGCCGTTCGCCTTGAGCCTTGGCCACCGGCAGCGGCTCCCCGGTGAGCATGGATTCATCGACGTGGCTGGCGCCTTCGGTGACCACACCGTCGCTGGGCACGCGCTCGCCCGGCCTCACCACCAAGGTATCGCCCACCACCACCTGCGACAAAGGCACGCTCACCTCACCCTGTGGGCCAAGCCGCAGCACGGTGTCGGGCCGCAAGGCCTGCAAGGCACGGATGGCCGCCGTGGTCTGCCGCTTGGCACGCGCCTCCAGGGCCTTGCCCAGCAGCACCAGGGTGATCACCACGGCGGACGATTCGAAATAGAGATCCGGCATGGCGCCGTGTTCATGGCCTTGCCCGGTCATGCGTGCATGCGACCACCACAGCCAGCATGACAACGCCCAGGCCGCTGTGGTGCCCAAGGCCACGAGTTGGTCCATGTTGCCGCTGCGGTCACGCAAGGCGGACCAGGCGGCCTTGTAGAAGCGCGCGCCCAGGATGAACTGCACCGGCGTGGCCAGGGCGAACTGCAGCCAAGCCGGCCAGAAGTGGTGATCACCCCACAGCATCGGCAAGACCAGCGGGATGCTGGCCAGCAGGCCCAGGGTGACTGCGCCCCACACGTCCCACCAACCCAGCGTTTCATCGACCAATGGCGCATCCGCGGCCTGCACGTGTGCCTCGTAGCCGGCATGGGCCACCGCATCGAGCAGGATCGTGTGCGCTGGATGCAACCCGCCCTGCGCCCACCGCACCGACGCCGTTTCGGTCGCGAAATTCACATCGGCGGAGGCCACGCCAGGCACCTTGCGCAAAGCGCGCTCCACGCGCCCGACGCAGGCTGCGCAGGTCATGCCGCGAACCGCCAGTTGCAGGGGCGCGGTCGCGTCTGGCAGCACGGGGGGTGCTTCATGCATGTCTCGAATCCTTCCAGTCTGCGCATCTCATGATGGTCATACGGTCCAGTATTGACCTTGCCATGATGTCAAGGTCAATACTTCGTGCCATGACCACGGTCAGACCACTTGATTGAAAGGAAGCACGATGAGCACCACCCCTCAAACACTTCAGCTCGATGTGAAGGGCATGAGCTGCCAGCATTGCGTCAAGGCCGTCACACGTGCCGTGCAGGCACAGGATCCGCAGGCCACGGTGGAGGTCGATCTGACCCAGGGCCGCGTGAGCGTGAGCACGGTGCTGGAGGCAGATGCCGTGGCGCGCGCCATCAACGAGGAAGGCTACGAAGCGCACGCCGCAGCTTGATGCCGCAAGGGCCTGGATCATCGGGCCTGAAAACACGAAAGGGTCAGCAGATTTCTCTGCTGACCCTCGTGATTCTCTTGGTCGGGGCGGCGGGATTCGAACTCGCGACCCCTTGCACCCCATGCAAGTGCGCTACCAGGCTGCGCTACGCCCCGACGAAGACTTAGACTATAGCACGGTTTTTCATGCCTTCTGAACCCCACGCATCTTTTTGAAGAAATCGTGGTGCTGCGCGCACGCGACTTAGCTCAGAAGATCGCGGATGGACAACAGCGCTTCGCGCAATTCGGCTGCGGCCTGCGGGTGGCTGTGCGCCAAGGCCATCAGGTCCGGGCCCGTCCAGGACATGTCGGGCGCCAGCGCCACCTTGCCCGCATCTTCAGCGCCTGCACCCGATGCAGAAGACGACATCGCCGGCGCATGCTCCAGCAACTGGTTGCGCGCGCCACTGATGGTGAAGCCTTGCTCGTACAGCAACTCACGGATGCGCCGGATCAGCAGCACTTCATGGTGCTGGTAATAACGGCGGTTGCCGCGGCGCTTCATGGGCCGCAGTTGCGTGAATTCCTGCTCCCAGTAGCGCAGCACGTAGGGCTTGACGCCGCACAGTTCACTGACCTCGCCGATGGTGAAGTAGCGCTTGGCCGGGATGGGGGGCAGGCTGCTCACCGGCACCACCGATCCCGTGGGCACACGCACCTCGGTGCGTGCTTCACGGCCTTCGGAACGCCCCTCAGCCAAACCTGCCGCGCGCGATTCGCCCTTCGCATCCGTGCGGGCCAAAGCCCTGGATGTGGCGCGCGCTGGCGCCGCCCCCGGTGTCGCGGACACGGGCGATTCCGAACGCGGCGGTGATTCTTGCTCTGTGCGTTCCATGGCTTGGAGGGAGGTAAAAAATCCCTGGGCCATCCATGCGATGGGCCAGGGGTGTCACGACTTTACTCCAAGTCGTCGTCGCTGGGAACATCCCCCTGCACCATGCTTTTGAGCTTCTGGCTGGCGTGAAATGTCACGACCTGACGGGCCTTGATGGGAATGGCCTCGCCAGTGCGGGGATTGCGGCCCGGACGCGGGGCCTTCTGGCGGATCTGGAAGTTGCCGAATCCGGACAGCTTCACGTCGGCGCCGTCTACCAGGGACTCGTGCACCAGTTCGAAGAAGGCCTCCACCATGTCCTTGGACTCGCGCTTGTTCAGGCCCAGGCGCTCGAACAGCATGTCCGAGAGCTCGGCCTTGGTCAGCGTGGGCGTCTCCAGCGTGGCTGGCAGCAGCACCGTCAGATCGCGGATCTTGTCGTTCATGTCTCCTGGCCCTCCCCTTGGCCGTCACGCACGCACGCGGGCGCCCACGCTTTGCGACAGGGCGTCGATCACCGCGGCGATGGCGGCTTCGATGCGTTCGTCGGTCAGCGTCTGCTCATCATCGCGCAGCTCCACGCGCACGGCGAGGCTGCGTTCATTGTCGGCGATGCCAGCCACCGGCGTCTTGGGCTTGTAGATGTCGAACAGACGCGCACCGCGCACCAGGCCATCCGTCCTGGCCTGCACGATGGCATTGATCAGCGACTCGTGCGCGGTGGCGTCGTTCACCACCAGCGCCAGGTCGCGGTAGACGGACTGCAGCTTGGGCACGCTGGTGAAGGCCGGCACCACACGGGTGGACAGGGCCTGCGCATCCAGCTCGAACAGCACGGGCGCCTGCGGCAGCTCATAGGCCTGGCGCCACTTGGGGTGCAGCTCGCCGATGAAGCCGATGGCCTGGCCATCCAGCTCCACACGGGCGCAACGGCCAGGGTGGAAAGCAGGATGCTCGGCCGCCACGAAGCGCGGCTGACGCGGGGCGAGCAACGCCTCGACGTCACCCTTCACATCGAAGAAATCGACCGGGCGCGAGGCCGTGCCCCATTGCGCGACATCGGACGGGCCATAAGCCAGGCCACTCACCCGCACAGGCTGGTCGAAACCGGCCACGGTCTGATCACCATCCTGCACGGAGGCATCCCGTTTGAACACGCGGCCAATCTCGAACACGCGCACGCGGTCGGCCTTGCGCGACAGGTTCAGGCGCAGCACCTCCACCAGGCTGCCGATCAGGCTGGAGCGCATCACGGCCAGCGGGCTGGCGATGGGGTTGAGCACGCGGATCGGGTCGGCGTTGCCGGCCAGCTCGCGCTCCCAGCGCTCTTCCACGAAGCTGAAGGTGATCGCCTCTTGATAGCCACGCGCAGCCACGGCACGGCGCACGGCATACAGGCCGCGCTGGCGCTCAGGGCGCACCTGGCTGGTCACCGGGGCCTTGGGCGCGCGCTTGGGCAGCTTGTCGAAGCCGATCACGCGCACCACTTCCTCGATCAGGTCCTCTTCGATCTGGATGTCGAAGCGCCAGCTCGGCGGGTTCACGATCAGGTTCGTGTCGTGCTTGAGCGCCTGCGTGGTGTAGTGCAGGCCCAGGCGGTGGAACACGGTCTGGCAATCGACCAGCGACACGTCCATGCCGATCACGCGCTGGGCGCGCGACAGGCGCAGGGTCACGGGCTTGCGCTCGGGCAGGTGCAGTTGCTGGTCATCCAGAGGGCCGGCCTCGCCACCGCAGATTTCCAGGATCAGCTGCGTGATGCGCTCGATGTACTGGGCCGTGGGCGCCGGATCCACGCCACGCTCGTAACGGTGCGACGCGTCGGTCGAAAAGTTGTAGCGGCGCGCGCGGCCGGCGATCGCCTTGGGCCACCAGAAGGCGGCCTCCAGGTAGATGTTGCGCGTGTCGTCGCCTACCGAGGTGGCGTCGCCGCCCATGATGCCGGCCAGCGATTCGACCTGCGAATCGTCGGCGATCACGCCGACCTGTTCGTCCAGCGTGATGGTCTGGCCATTGAGCAGCTTGAGCGTTTCGCCCGCGCGGCCCCAGCGCACCGTCAGGCCGCCATGGATCTTGTACAGGTCGAACACATGCGAAGGCTGGCCCAGCTCGAACATCACGTAGTTGGAGATGTCGACCAACGCCGACACCGAGCGTTGGCCGCAGCGCGCCAGGCGCTCGATCATCCAGCCGGGCGTCGCGGCTTGAGGATTCACACCACGGATCACACGACCACCGAAGCGACCGCACAGGTCCTGCGCCTGCACTGACACCTTCAGCGTGTCGTCGATCGCAGGCTTGACGGGCGCGATGGTGGGCAGCACCAGCGGTGCGCCGGTCAGCGCCGACACCTCGCGGGCGATGCCGGCCACGCTCAGGCAATGCGCCAGATTGGGCGTGAGCTTGAGCGTGAACAGCGTGTCGTCCAGCTTGAGGTGCGTGCGGATGCTTTCGCCTACGGGCGCGTCATCGGCCAGGATGTGCAGGCCGTTGGATTCTTCCGAGACACCCAGTTCGCGCGCCGAGCACAGCATGCCCTGGCTCTCGACGCCACGCAGCTTGCCCAGCTTGATCTTGAAGGGCTTGCCATCGGCGCCGGGAGGCAGCTCGGCACCCACGGTGGCGCACGGCACCTTGATGCCCGGGCGCACATTGGGCGCGCCGCACACGATCTGCAGCACGGTGCCGGTGCCCGCGTCCACCTTGCACACGTTCAGGCGGTCTGCATCGGGGTGGCGGGCCACCTCGAGCACCTGGGCCACGACCACGCCCGTGAAGGGCGGCGCCACGGGCTCCAGCTCCTCCACCTCCAGGCCGGCCATGGTCAGCAAATCGGCCAGTTGCCGGGTGTCGAGGTCGGGGTTGCAGAAGCTGCGCAGCCAGGACTCGGGGAATTGCATGGGATCCTCGGGAATCTCTTGAAAAACGGTTCTTCAGGCGGCGTCAGGCGGCCGCGCCGAAATCGGCATCCAGCACCACGCGGTAGCGGGCCTTGCCGGCGCGCAGGTGATCCAGCGCGTCGTTGATGCGGCTCATCGGGAAGTGCTCGGTCTGCGGCTCGATGCCGTGGCGCGCGGCGAACTCCAGCATGGTGTCGATGTCCTGGCGCGAGCCCGTGGGCGAACCCGACACGCTACGCTGCCCACCGATCAGCGGGAAGGCCTCGACCTCCATCGGCTGCGGCAAGATGCCGACCAGGTGCAGGCGGCCATTGGGCGCCAGCGTGCTCATCAGCGCCTTCCAGTTGAGCATCACGTTCACGGTGACCAGCACCATGTCCAAACGGCCGGCCACCTGCTTCATGGCCTTGGCGTCCACACTGGACACCACCTGGTGCGCGCCCAGTTGCAGCGCCTCATCGCGCTTGGAATCGCTGGACGTGAAGGCCGTGACCTCGCAGCCCCAGGCGCGTGCGAACTTCAGCGCCAGGTGGCCCAGGCCGCCGATGCCGACCACGCCGACGCGGTGCGTCGGCTTGATGTCGAAGTTGAGGAATGGCGAGAACACCGTGATGCCACCGCACAGCAGCGGGCCGGCCTTGGCAGGATCCAGCCCCTCAGGGATCGGGCACACCCACAGCCAGTGCGCGCGCACGCGCTCGGCGAAACCGCCATGGTGGCCGACGATGGTCGGGCGGCCCGCACGGCACAACTGCGGCTCGCCATTGAGGCAGCTGCGGCAGGCCATGCATGATTCGGCCATCCAGCCCAGACCGACGCGCTGGCCCACCTTCAGGCCGCGCGTGTTCGGGCCGAGCGCCAGCACCGTGCCGACCACCTCATGACCGCCCACGATCGGGAAGTTCGAGAAGCCCCACTCGTTGTCGATCAGCGAAAGATCGGAGTGGCACAGGCCGCTGTGCTCAACACGGATCTCGACCTCTTCGGCGCCCAGCGGGCCGGGGTCGTATTCGAAATTCACCAGCGGCTTGGCGGCTTCCTGGGCGGCCCAGGCGCGGATGTTGGTGGTGCTCATGGCTTGTTCTGTTCTCTGGTCAAACGGTTCGGCCGATCGCTGGGGTATGGCGATCGGGACTCACTCACTGGAACTGCTGCAGGAAACGCAGATCGCCTTCGTAGAACAGGCGCAGGTCGTTCACGCCGTAGCGCAGCATGGTCAGGCGGTCCGGGCCCAAACCGAAGGCGAAGCCGATGTACTGCTCCGGGTCGAGCCCGAAGTTGCGGACCACATTGGGGTGCACCTGCCCTGCCCCACCCACTTCCAGCCAGCGCCCCTTGAGCGGGCCGCTGCTGAAAGCGATGTCCACCTCGGCCGAGGGCTCGGTGAACGGGAAGAAGGACGGGCGGAAGCGAATGTCGAGATCGTCCGTCTCGAAGAAGGTGCTGAAGAAATCGCCCAGCACCGCCTTCAGGTCAGCAAAGCTCACCGATTCGCCGATCCACAGGCCTTCGCACTGGTGGAACATCGGCGAGTGCGTGGCGTCGCTGTCGACGCGGTAAGTGCGGCCCGGCGCGATCACACGGATCTCGGGCATGCGCTCGCCCTTGGCGATCAGATCGGCATGTTGCTTGACATGCTGCACCGCATAGCGCACCTGCATCGGGCTGGTGTGCGTGCGCAGCAGGTGGCCGCCCTCGACGTAGAAGGTGTCGTGCATCGAACGCGCGGGATGATCTTCCGGCGTGTTCAGTGCGGTGAAATTGAACCAATCGGCCTCGATCTCGGGGCCGTCGGCCACGTCGAAACCCATGGAGCCGAAGATGCCCTCGATGCGCTCGATGCTGAGCGACACGGGGTGCAGGCCACCCTCGCCACGGCGGCGGCCCGGCAAGGTCACGTCCAGCTTTTCGGCCTGCAGTTGCTGCGCCAGTTCGGCATCGGCCAAACCCTGGCGGCGAGCGTTCAAGGCTGCCTCGACCTGCTGCTTGGCCTGGTTGATGGCCGCGCCCCGGGTCTTCTTGTCTTCGGGGCTCAGGGCACCCATGCCCTTGAGCAGTTCGGTCACGCTGCCGGACTTGCCCAGGAAACGCGCCTTGGCGTTCTCGAGGTCGGCGGGCGTGAGGGCTGCGGCGAAAGCTTCCTGGGCCGATTGCACCAGGGCCTGCAGGTCGCTTGGCTGGTCGTTCATGGTCTTGTGTCGAAAAAAAAGGCCAACGAACCGTTGGCCTTTGAGTCACCGGCCTGGCCGTCCGAGGGGTGAACCTCGGCCGGCGTGGGCCGGAGCAGCATCTTTTGCTGCCCGCTTGAAAAAATCAAGCAGCCAGTTGAGCCTTGGCCTTTTCAACGATGCTGGCGAAAGCAGCGGGGTCGTTGACGGCGAGGTCAGCCAGCACCTTGCGGTCGATCTCGATCGACGCCTTCTTGATACCGGCGATGAGCTTGCTGTAAGTCAGGCCCAGTGCACGGCTACCGGCGTTGATACGAGCGATCCAGAGGCGACGGAATTCGCGCTTCTTGGCGCGGCGGTCACGGTAGGCATATTGGCCTGCCTTCATGACCGCCTGTTTGGCGATGCGATAGACGTTCTTGCGGCGACCACGGAAACCCTTGGCCAGGGCGAGAACTTTCTTGTGACGAGCGCGGGCTGTTACACCACGTTTGACGCGAGGCATGAGTGACTCCTTCGGCGTTGATACCTAAAACCAGAAATTCGAGACGGTTGTTGCGATTCGCGGCAGCCGATTACAGGCCGGCGAAAGGCAGCATCTGGGCGATGTGGCCCAGGTTGGTCTCGTGCACGTTGGCGACGCCGCGCAGTTGGCGCTTGGTCTTCGTGGACTTCTTGGTCAGGATGTGGCGCTTGAAGGCGTGACCGCGCTTGACGGTACCACCCGGACGCACGCGAAAACGCTTCTTCGCGCTGCTCTTGGTCTTCATTTTGGGCATGTTCTGCTCCTTTTACGTTGTTCCTGCCAGGCGCCGCGAAACTGCTCCGCGTCTTGATGGCCCCCAGAAACTTATCAAGTGCTTGGTTTTTGCACTCGTCCGTGGCAGGCGATGACCAAACCGCCTGCCCGGTGTCTTTCGTCCAAAGCAATTTTGGGCGAAGCTGACATTCTACGACGGCCGAAGCCGTCTTTGCATCACTTTTTCTTCTTCGGGCCGAGCACCATGATCATCTGGCGCCCTTCCAGCTTGGGCATGTTCTCGACGACGGAGACATCGGTCAGGTCATCACGGACACGCTCGAGCAGGCGCATGCCCAGCTCCTGGTGGGTGATCTCACGACCGCGGAAACGCAGCGTGACCTTGCCCTTGTCGCCATCTTCCAAAAAGCGGCGCAGGTTGCGCAGCTTGATCTGGTAGTCGCCTTCGTCCGTGCCGGGACGGAATTTGACTTCCTTGACTTCGATGACCTTCTGCTTCTGCTTGGCGTCGTGCGCCTTCTTCTGCTCCTGGTACTTGAACTTGCCGTAGTCCATCAGGCGGCAAACAGGAGGATCCGCCGTGGCGGAAATCTCAACCAGGTCCACATCGGCCTCGGCAGACATGCGCAGGGCGTCCTGGATGCTGACGATGCCAAGGGGTTCGTTCTCCATGCCGTTCAGACGGACTTCAGGCGCAGTGATTTCACGGTTCAGCCGATGCTTGCGCTCATCATTGCGCGTACGGCGGTCAAAGAAGTTAGCGATGTCGAATTCCTTCAGGCCACGGCCGCCCGGCGGCAACCGCACCAGTTAACAATGTTCACGCACCCAGACAATGCCGGCTGGCGCGTGCTTTGGCCTTTACGGCACAGGCAAAGCACGCTCCCGCCTCAGGCCTTGCTGACGATGTCTTGAGAGATCTTCTGGGAGAAGTCATCCAGTGACATCACACCGAGGTTCTGGTTGCCCCGGGCGCGCACGGCGACGGTGCCATCAGCCTTCTCCTTGTCACCGACAACGATGAAGTACGGCACCTTCTGCAACGAATGCTCGCGGATTTTATAGTTAATTTTCTCGTTTCGCAAATCAAGCTGGACCCTAAGTCCTTGTTTCTGCAGTGATTTGACAATATCTTGGGCGTAGTCAGCCTGCGCATCGGTGATGTTGAGCACCACCGCCTGCACCGGCGCCAGCCAAATCGGCAATGCGCCGGCGTGCTGCTCGATCAGGATGCCGATGAAGCGCTCCAGGCTGCCCAGGATGGCGCGGTGCAGCATCACCGGGTGGCGGCGCTCGCTCGTGTCGGCCACGTACTCGGCGCCCAGACGCTCCGGCATCGAGAAATCGACCTGGATGGTGCCGCACTGCCAGTGGCGACCCAGGGCATCCTTCAAGGTGTACTCGATCTTCGGGCCGTAGAAGGCGCCATCACCCGGGGCGATCGTGAACTCGCTGTTGGTGGCGCGCAAACTTTCCATCAGCGCCTGCTCGGCCTTGTCCCACACCTCGTCGGAGCCGATGCGCTTCTCAGGGCGCGTGGCCACCTTGTAGATGATGTCGGTGAAGCCGAAATCGGCATAGACCTTCTGGAGCAGCGCCGTGAAATCCACGCACTCCTGCAGGATCTGGTCTTCGGTGCAGAAGACGTGGCCATCGTCCTGCGTGAAGCCGCGCACGCGCATGATGCCGTGCAGGCCGCCCGTGGGCTCGTTGCGGTGGCACTGGCCGAACTCACCGTAGCGGATGGGCAGGTCGCGGTAGCTCTTGATGCCCTGGTTGAAGATCAGGATGTGGCCAGGGCAGTTCATCGGCTTGAGCGCGTAGTCACGCTTCTCAGACTCTGTCGTGAACATGTTCTCGCGGTATTTGTCCCAGTGGCCGGTCTTCTCCCACAGCGTCTTGTCGATGATCTGCGGCCCCTTCACTTCCTGATAGCCGTTGTCGCGGTAGACATTGCGCATGTACTGCTCGACCGCCTGCCACACCGTCCAGCCCTTGGGGTGCCAGAACACCACGCCTGGGGCGTGCTCATCGATGTGGAACAGGTCCAGCTCGCGGCCCAGCTTGCGGTGGTCGCGCTTCTCGGCCTCCTCCAGGCGGTGCAGGTATTGCGCCAGATCGTCCTTGCTGGTCCAGGCAGTGCCGTACACGCGCTGCAACTGCTCGTTGCGGTGATCACCGCGCCAGTAGGCGCCGGCCACCTTCATCAGCTTGAAGTGCTTGAGCTTGCCTGTGCTGGGCACGTGCGGGCCACGGCACAGATCGGTGAAGGCGCCTTCGCTGTAGAGCGACACATCCTGGTCGGCTGGGATGCTCTCGATGATCTCGGCCTTGTAGTGCTCGCCCAGGCTCTTGAAGTACGCCACGGCCTCGTCGCGCGGCAGCACCTTGCGCTCGACCTTCTCGTCCTTCTTGGCCAGCTCGGCCATCTTCTTCTCGATGGCTTCGAGGTCTTCGGGTGTGAAGGGGCGCTTGTAGGCAAAATCGTAATAGAAGCCATCCTCGATCGTCGGGCCGATGGTGACCTGCGCGTCAGGGAAGAGCTCCTTCACGGCATAGGCCAGCAAGTGCGCCGTGGAGTGGCGAATCACGTCCAGGCCGTCCGCATCTTTCTCGGTGATGATGGCCAGTTGCGTGTCCGCCTCGATGCGGTGGCTGGTATCGACCAGACGGGCGGCATCGCCCTGCCCCACGCGGCCGGCCAGCGCGGCCTTGGCCAGGCCGGCGCCGATGGACGCGGCCACCTCGCCGACGGTCACAGGGCCCGGGAATTCACGCTTGGAACCATCGGGCAGTTGGATCGAAATCATGGTGTTCAACCTGTTGGGTATATGAAGGCGATTGGACGAGGTCGGGATGCGCAGACAACAAAAAAGCGCGGTAGGTGCCGCGCTTTCTGATAAGGAGGAAAGGAATGCGAAAGCAGCGGCCAGCCGACTAGACCTCGGTCGAGGTGAAGGTGGTGGTCGAAGTTCGCGGTGTCATAACCAGAATGCCTTTCCCCGTTCCTTACCGATGCAAAGAGCGCCGCCAGATGCTTGGATCACACACCCACGGTGTGGCGAAACGGCGCGATGCCCCATTGTAGCCGCCCGCACATCTTTGTGTCGCAACACCACCACACGCCAGCAGGGCGCGGCCAACATGCCGCGCTGATCGGCCATCAACAAAGAGATCTTGGGGGAGATGGAGGCGCGGCCCGGAGTCGAACCGGGCTAGACGGATTTGCAATCCGTTGCATAACCGCTTTGCTACCGCGCCTCTGAAGCCGCTTTCACATTCCCGAGCAGAAATCGGGCCTGTGATGAAAAAGGGAAGCCAACTTGGCGTTGGCTTCCCTTTTGAAGAAGCTGGAGCGGGATAAGAGGCTCGAACTCTCGACCTATACCTTGGCAAGGTATCGCTCTACCAACTGAGCTAATCCCGCATGCCTTCGCACAACGATTCACCACTCTTTTTTGAGCAACTTGCCTTGTTGCAAGCAGTGATCAGCGAAGACCTAGACTATACATCACTTTAAAGCCGCTTCGCAAGTCAGCCAGAAATTTTTCATGCTGAGGCCGCTACACTGTGGCCCGTGCCCCGGTGGTGAAATTGGTAGACACTGCGGACTTAAAATCCGCCGCTTCCTGCAAAGGGGCGTGCCGGTTCGATCCCGGCCCGGGGCACCATGCGCAGTGGGCTACGCCAAATCACACCTGCAGCTCACTCTCCTGCCCCGCATCCAATCGGTGCTTGAGCGCCTTGACCCGAGCCTGCCAGCGCTGCGCATCACGCGAGCCGCCACGAGCCACTCGCCCCAGCAGGTTCGTCAACACCAACGAGGCCACCAGCGACACGCCGAGCATCAGCAGATAGAGGCTGAGCAATCCGGCGAAGTTGTGCTTGTTGTTCAGCGCCCGGGCAATGCCCAGGAAGCACGCGAAGATCCAGCTGGTGGAGCTGACACTGGCCATCAACACGAGGGTGGCGCGTTGATGCGGCATCGCATCGCACAGGCGCGCACCACGGCGGATGGCATCGAATGCAAAGCGGTGCAGGAACCAGCCATTGGCGGTAAGCGTGAGCACCACCATGACCTTGAGCCACAGCTTCTGGTTCAACAGATAGGCGGGATCGCTCAGGTAGCCCTGCACGCAGATGGCAACCCCTGAAACCCACAGCACGGTCAACGATGCACTCACCACGGATTTGGCGCTGTGGATGCGATCCACGGCCTTGCGCGTCAATGGGCTGGTGTAGTACGAGAGGATGAGGAAATCCGTTCGCAAGATCGTGGCCACGGCGACTGCGCTGGCAAAGAAATGAACGAACACCAACATCATTTTCAGGATGTCATTGACTGTCATGGCGACCTCTGTAGGGCATTGATTGACTGGCCGATTCCTGCACTCCGACCGGGCCGCAGACGCTTCTTTCGCGCTGTCTTGACCGGCTTCAGGAATCGCCCCTCCGTTTTGTCAATGTAGCCATATCCTGAAAAAAATCACACATTTTTTCTACATCTCGGGGAAATCTCCCACTTAAGGGGTGAGCAAGTGATGCAAGGGCACAACCGCCCCGATGCGGGTGTACATCGGTACGCAATTCGCCTCTTGGATTGAAATGAAAAAGGCACCCCTCGGGGTGCCTTTGTTCTGCCGACGAGACCGCTGCCTCAACAGCAGCCCCATCAACGCGCAGATCAGTGGAACTGGTCTTCTTCGGTCGAGCCGGTCAGGGCCTTCACGGAAGACGAGCCGCCTTGGATCACGGTGGTCACGTCGTCGAAGTAGCCAGCGCCCACTTCTTGTTGGTGCGACACGAAGGTGTAGCCCTTTTCGCGCGCTGCGAATTCCGGCTCTTGCACCATTTCGGTGTAGTGCTTCATGCCTTCGCCGCGTGCGTAAGCGTGGGCGAACTGGAACGTGTTGTACCAGTTGATGTGGATACCAGCCAGCGTGATGAACTGGTACTTGTAGCCCAGGTCCGACAGGTCTTGCTGGAACTTGGCGATCTGCTTGTCGTCCAGGTTCTTCTTCCAGTTGAAGGAAGGCGAGCAGTTGTACGACAGCAGCTTGCCCGGGCACTTGGCGTGCACGGCTTGCGCGAATTCACGGGCGAAGCCGATGTCAGGCACGCCGGTTTCACACCACACCAGGTCGGCATAGGGAGCGTAGGCCACGCCACGGCTGATGGATTGCTCCAGGCCGTTCTTGACGCGGTAGAAGCCTTCTTGCGTGCGCTCGCCCGTCAGGAAGGGCTTGTCGTTGGCGTCGTGATCGGAGGTGATCAGGTTGGCGGCTTCAGCGTCGGTACGAGCCAGCACGATGGTGGGCACGCCCAGCACGTCGGCAGCGAAACGAGCAGCGATCAGCTTTTCGATGGCTTCCTGCGTGGGGACCAGCACCTTGCCACCCATGTGACCGCACTTCTTCACAGCGGCCAGTTGGTCTTCGAAGTGCACGCCAGCGGCGCCAGCCGTGATCATGTTCTTCATCAGTTCGAAGGCGTTCAGAACACCACCGAAACCGGCTTCAGCATCAGCGACGATGGGCAGGAAGTAGTCGACGAACTGCTCGTCGCCGGGGTTGATGCCACGCGACCATTGGATTTCGTCAGCACGCTTGAACGTGTTGTTGATGCGGCGAACCATCGTGGGCACCGAGTCGTACGCGTACAGCGACTGGTCGGGGTACATGGTTTCCGAGGTGTTGCCGTCGGCGGCGACTTGCCAGCCCGACAGGTACACGGCTTCCAGGCCAGCCTTGGCCTGTTGCATGGCTTGACCGGCGGTGATGGCGCCGAAAGCGTTCACGTAGCCCTTCTTGGCACCGCCGTTGACCTTTTCCCACAGCTTTTCAGCGCCGCGCTTGGCCAGCGTGTACTCGGGCTGCAGGCTGCCGCGCAGGCGAACCACGTCAGCTGCGGAGTAGCCGCGCTTGACGAGCTTCCAACGGGGGTTTTCGGCCCAGTCCTTTTCCAGGGCAGCGATTTGCTGTTCACGGGTGAGTTGAGTCATGACGATCTCCGGGGTTGGTGGGAGGTGCTAAGAAAGAAGGCTCGCAGTGTAGCTGGTTTCCCCTCGGTTGTGGAAGACTTGTGTCTTATATAAGACTTGATCCTTCAAACGCGGGGATCTTTGGTGATTCGGTCACACGGTCGGGACCCTGGAATCCGTTGCGGACGGACACAAACCTAGGGGCAAACCACGAGGCCCTGCGTCAGGCGCGGGTCATGAATCGGGCCTAAGGTAAGGGATCAGTACATTCGACCCGCAAGGAGCCCTAGATGACCACGCCCCGCATGGATGCTTTCTGGATGCCGTTCACGGCCAACCGGGACTTCAAGCAGAACCCTCGTCTGCTGTCCAGGGCCGAAGGGATGCACTACTGGACGCCCGAAGGCCGCCAAGTGCTGGACGGCACGGCCGGCCTGTGGTGCGTGAACGCTGGTCACGCACGCCCCCGCATCGTGGAGGCCATCGCCCGCCAGGCGGCCACGCTGGATTTCGCCCCGCCCTTCCAGATGGCGCACCCGCTGGCCTTCGAGCTGGCCGAGCGGCTTGTAGAGCTGACGCCTCCAGGTCTCAACCGCGTCTTCTATACAAACTCAGGCTCTGAGTCGGTCGAAACGGCCCTGAAGATCGCCATCGGCTACCACCGCATCCGCGGTGAAGCGCAGCGCACGCGCCTGATCGGCCGCGAGCGTGGCTACCACGGCGTGAACTTCGCGGGCACGGCGGTGGGCGGCATGGGTCCGAACCGAAAGCTGTTCGGCACGCACATGGCGGGGGTGGACCACCTGCGCCACACGCACGATCTGCAGCGCAACGCCTTCACCCATGGCCAGCCTGAACACGGTGCCGAGCTGGCCGATGACCTGGAACGTCTGGTGACGCTGCACGATGCATCCACCATCGCGGCCGTGATCGTGGAGCCCATGGCAGGCTCCACCGGCGTGCTGCTGCCGCCCAAAGGCTACCTGCAGCGCCTGCGCCAGATCTGCGACAAGCACGGCATCTTGCTGATCTTCGACGAGGTGATCACCGGCTTCGGCCGCCTGGGCTCGCCCTTCGCGGCGCAGCACTACGACGTGGTGCCGGACATCATCACGGCCGCCAAGGGCGTGACCAACGGCACCATCCCGATGGGCGTGGTCTTCACGAAGCAGGAGATCCACGACGCTTTCATGCAAGGCCCGCCCGGCATCGAGCTGCCGCACGGCTACACCTACTCCAGCCACCCGATGGCCTGCGCCGCCGCCCTGGCCACGCTGGACACCTATGCCGAAGAGGATCTGCTCACCCGCGCGGCAAAGATGGAGGCCAAGCTGCAGTCGGCCATCCACACGCTCAAGGGCCTGCCCAACCTGGTGGACATCCGCAACACCGGGCTGGTGGCGGCGCTGGAGTTCGCGCCCCGCCCTGGCGCCGCGCCGGGCCGCCGCGCCTTCGAGGTCTTCCTGGGGGCCTGGAACAAGGGCGTGCTGCTGCGGGCGGCCGGCGACAACATCGCCATCTCGCCGCCGCTGATCATCAACGACAGCCAGATCGACCAGATCGTGAGCACGCTGGCCGAGGTGATCCCGACGGTGGAGTGATCTCCGCCCCTGCCCAGCAATAAAAAACCGCCCCTCGGGGCGGTTTCTTCATGGTGCGACAGAAAACCGATCAGGCCTTCTTGACGGCTTCCAGGCCGGAGCGGACTTCTTCCTTGGCCTCGTCGATGCCGGCCCAGCCGACCACCTTCACCCACTTGCCGGGCTCCAGGTCCTTGTAGTGCTCGAAGAAGTGCTTGATCTGCGCCAGCAGCAGCTCGGGCAGGTCTTCCAGGGCCTGGATCTTCTTGTACATGGGGCACAGCTTTTCGGTCGGCACGGCCACCAGCTTGGAGTCACCACCAGCCTCGTCTTCCATCTTCAGGATGCCGAGGGGGCGCACAGCCACGACCACGCCCGGGGGCAGGGGGAACGGGGTCACGACCAGCACATCGACCGGGTCGCCATCGGGTGCCAGCGTCTGCGGCACGTAACCGTAGTTGCAGGGGTAGTGCATCGCCGTGCCCATGAAGCGGTCCACGAACACCGCGCCGCTGTCCTTGTCGACCTCGTACTTGACGGGCGCGGCGTTGGCGGAGATTTCGATGATGACGTTGAAGACGTCGGGGGCCTTGGACCCGGGGGTGACATTCAGCAGGCTCATGGTGTGCGGTGCGTGATGGTTTGGAATGAAGACGAAAGCGGGTGCGCATGGCGCAAGGGCGCCAGTGTAGGCCAAGCCTTTTTAGATCAATAAATCTAATCAATGTTGCAGCGCACAAAAGACGCTTGCAATGTGCTTCGGCTTCCCCAATACTTCGAACCATGTTGCAGCGCAACATAGCGGCCTCAGAAGTATCGACCGCTTGTCGCCAAGCAATCCACTCATTGACTGACGATGGAGATTCACGATGCTGACTGCCGAACAACTGCTGGCCACCCACAAAGCTAACATCGAAACCCTGTTCACCCTGGGTCAGAAGGCTTTCGAAGGCGTTGAAAAGCTGGTCGAGTTGAACCTGCAAACGGCCAAGACCACGCTGGACGAAGTGGCCGACCACACCCGCGCCGTGCTGTCCGTGAAGGACGCCCAGGAGCTGGTCGCCCTGCAGACCGCCCTGCTGCAACCCAATGCCGAGAAGGTCGCCGCCTACAGCCGCCACGTCTACGACATCGCCGCCAGCACCAGTTCCGAAGTGAGCAAGCTGGCCGAGTCGCAAGCCGCTGAAGCCCAGCAGAAGTTCCTGTCGGTGGTTGACAACGCTGTCAAGAACGCCCCTGCCGGCACCGAGAACGCCGTCGTGCTGGTGAAGTCGGCCGTGGCCGCCGCCAACAACGCGTTCGACTCGGTGCAGAAGGCTGCCAAGCAGGCTGCCGACGTGGCCGAAGCCAACTTCCAGGCCATCACGAACACCGCCGTGAAGGCCTCGCAAGCCGCCAAGCCCCGCAAGACGGCCTGAGCGCGCACTGTCGGGATGCGGCGTCGCCGTTGCCCGACAGATCGCGGAACTTTGCGGGAGTCTGCGCACTCCCACGGATGCCGCTCTGGACAAGCGGCACTCCTTGAAAGGTTGTCTCCTCGGTACCTCCGATCCTCATTCAAGGTACCTTAAGGCCCGGTGGCTTGCCACCGGGCTTTTTTTTGCTTGTTGTTTATGCTTGTCACCCATGATCGATTGGCTACAGGCTCACACCCCCTTTCCGGACACACGCCGCGCGCTGGGTCCTGAGACCGATGCGCCCGGCTTGTTGGCCGCCGGTGGGGAATTGACCATCGAACGCCTTCAGGCGGCCTATCGGCGCGGCATCTTTCCGTGGTTCGGCCCGGGGCAGCCTGTGATGTGGTGGTCACCCGCCCCCCGCATGGTGCTGCCGGTGGCGCAGTTCAAGCTGTCGCGCTCGCTGCGCAAGACGATCGCGCGCTTTCGCCGCACGCCAGGCTGCGAGGTGCGCATCGACCACGATTTCCCTGCAGTGATCCGGTCGTGCGCAGACAAGCCACGGGAGGGGCAGGACGGCACCTGGATCGTGCCAGCCATCCAGGAGGCCTATGGCCACTGGCATCGCGCCGGGCAGGTCCACTCTTTCGAAACCTGGATCGATGGCGAACTGGTGGGAGGGCTGTACGGCGTCAACGTGGGACGCATGTTCTTCGGCGAATCGATGTTCGCCCACCGCACCGATGCCTCCAAGATCGCGCTGTCCGCCTTGGTGTGCTTCTGCCGGGCCAACGGCATCGATGTGATCGACTGCCAGCAGCAGACCGAGCATCTGGCCTCGCTCGGGGCCGTGCCTTGGTCACGCGAACGCTTCGAAGCGCACTTGAAACAGGTGGTGGATCAACCCAGGCCGGAGCTTTGGGCCTATGATGATTCCTTCTGGTCGCACCTGACCGAGCCCCCTTCTTCGAGCCCTGAGTCGCCCCTGTTGCCGTGACACACCTCAAAGACCTGCCCCTGGCGTCATTGCAGTTCTATGCGACGGCGCCCTACCCTTGCAGTTACCTCGGGGACAAGACGGCCCGCTCGCAGGTGGCCACGCCCAGCCACCTGATCAACGCCGACGTCTACTCAGGGCTGGTGTCCAGCGGGTTCCGGCGCAGCGGCATGTTCACCTACCGCCCTTATTGCGACGGTTGCCAGGCGTGCATTCCCTTGCGTGTGCCGGTGGAGCAGTTCCAGCCCAGCCGCAGCCAGCGCCGCGCCTGGAAAGCACACCATGGGCTGGAAGCACGCGTGTCACGCCTGTGCTTCACGCCGGAGCACTACCGGCTCTATCTGAATTACCAGGCCAGCCGGCACAGCGGTGGTGGCATGGATCAGGACTCGGTGGACCAGTACACCCAGTTCCTGCTGCAGAGCCGCGTGAATTCACGCCTGGTGGAGTTCCGTGATCCAGGCACGCCTGGTCAGCCTGGCACGCTGCGCATGGTGTCCATCCTGGACATCCTCAACGACGGGCTGTCGGCGGTCTACACCTTCTACGATCCGGATCCGCATGCGAGCTACGGCACCTACAACATTCTGTGGCAGATCGAGCAGGCCCGGCAGTTGAGCCTGCCTTACGCCTACCTGGGCTACTGGATCGAGAAGAGCCCGAAGATGGCCTACAAGGCCACGTTCAGGCCGTTCCAGATCCTGCAGCAAGGCCACTGGCGGGAACAGGATCAGCGCCCAGCCCCTCAGCAAGCGGACAAGCCTCAGGCCTTCATCAAGATCAAGAAGGCCTGAAGCCGTACCTCGCGCCTCAGGGCGTGAGGATGACCACACCGGAGACCGTGGCCGTGACCGTGCCCTTGCCAGGCTCCACCGGCAGAGGCGCCGAATCAGCGGCTTCCGCGCGGGCGGCCTTCATCATCATGGGCACCGGGCGGTTCTCGAAGCCTTCGCCGGTCTGCACCGTGACCTCGCCCAGGGTGTAGTTGCTGTAGCCGAAAGCCTTGGCCATCTCGACCGCCTTGGCGCGGTAAGCCGTGATGGCGTTGGCCGTGATCTGCGACTCGTGCTTCTCGCGCAGGGCGCGCGACAGGTCGTACCGCACATTGACCACATTGAGCTGGTTCAAGCGGCCCACCGTCTGGGCGATACGCGCCATGTCGGTGCCTTCGATCACCAGCTGAGCCTGCCCTTGCCAACCGTTGACCTTGCCCTGGTTGGTGTAGCGCGGGTGGATGGAGAACGAGCCTGTGCGCACATCCAGCGCGCCATTGGGCTGCACCGCCTTGCGGGCTTCGACCAGTGCTGCATCCAGCTGCTGCTTGAGCCCCGCCTGCACCTCGGCCGCCTGAGCACCATCCTTGTTGGCTTGCAAGGTGACGATGAGCAGATCCTGCGTCAGCTCCTGCGTGGCGGTGGCCGAGAAGGACACCGCGTTGCGCCGCTCAGCCGGCGCGGCCTGGGCGTGGGCCTTGGTGGCACCCAGGGTCGCAGCCCCGATGAGCAAGGCAAGACCTGCCGCCACGAGGGCCTGTTGGCGAGGACGCAGAACGGCGGCAGAACGACGGGGTGAAGTCATCGGGTGGGTTCCTTTTCCTTGTAAAGACACCTCAGCCTAACGCGCTATTCCATGTCCCCGCCGACGTCATATGCATTTCTTACCCATCGGCAAGATTTGTAACAAGCGGTCAGGCAGTCGAAAAACGACCCGACAAACTGTTCAAAATCGTCTCTGTTACAAATTTCGCTGAGGACCATAACCATGACACCTAACGCCAGTAATCAGCGCCACGATCGAGTCCTGGTGGTTGACGACGATGCACGCATCCGCGATCTGCTGCGTCGCTACCTGAGCCAGGAAGGCTTCGAAGTGCTGCTGGCCGAGGACGCCAAGGCCCTGAACCGCCTGCTGACCCGCGAAACCGTTGACCTGATCGTGCTGGACCTGATGCTGCCCGGCGAAGACGGTCTGTCGATCTGCCGCCGCCTACGCGCCGCCAACGACATCACCCCCATCATCATGCTGACCGCCAAGGTCGAGGACGTGGACCGCATCGTCGGCCTGGAAGTCGGTGCTGACGACTACCTGCCCAAGCCCTTCAACCCCCGCGAACTGCTGGCCCGCATCCATGCCGTGCTGCGCCGCCGCCCTTCCCCCGAAGCCCCTGGCGCACCTGCCAAGGAAGCGCAAACCGTGCTGTTCGGGCCGTTCGAGTTCGACCTGGCCCTGCGCCGTCTGAGCAAGGAAGGCGAGCCCATTGCGCTGACCACGGGCGAGTTCTCGATGCTCAAGGCCCTGGTGCGCCACCCTCGCCAGCCGCTGTCGCGCGACAAGCTGGCCCAACTGGCCCGCGGCCGCGAGTTCGAGCCCTTCGACCGCAGCCTGGATGTGCAGATCTCGCGACTGCGCAAGATGATCGAGCCGGATCCTTCGCAACCGCGCTACATTCAGACGGTCTGGGGGGTGGGCTATGTGTTCGTGCCGGACGGTGGCAGCTGATTGAAGCAAGGGGCCGCCGCGCCCCTTGCCCGCGTGAAGCTGTTCCCCTTCCATAACGATTCCAATGCCCCGCAACCGCTTCGCCCTCAGTCTGTTCTGGCGTACCTTCATCCTGCTGGCCGTGCTGTTGACGGCGGGCATTGTCGCGTGGGTGCAGACCTTTCGGGCATTGGAGTTCGAACCGCGCGCCATCCAGGCCGCGCAGCAGATCGCCTCGCTGGTGAACCTGTCGCGCGCGGCATTGCAGTACGCGGACCGCATCAACCGCGTCACCCTGGTCAAGACCATCTTCGATCAGGAATCCATCTCGCTCAAGCCGCGCGAGCCCTCGGACCAGTATGTGCGCTTCGAGGTGAGCCGCTTCACGGGCGCCATCTCGGCGGAACTGCGTTCGCGTCTGGGTCCCGACACCGTCATTGCCAGCAGCGTGAACAACGTGCAGGGCCTGTGGGTGGGCTTTCAGATCGATGGAGACCGCTACTGGCTGCAGGCCGATTCGACACGTGTGGAGCCCCTGACGGGGCGCACCTGGTTCATCTGGGTGGGCATCGCGATGATCGCCACGGTGCTGGGCTCGGCCACCATCGCGCGGCTGATCAACCAGCCGCTCAAGGAGCTGTCGTTCGCAGCCAGCCGCATCCGCGAGGGCGAGTACGACTCGATCCTCGATGAGTCCATGCTCACGCGCGAGATCCGCGAGGTGAACCAGGGCTTCAACCGCATGGCGCGCGAACTGGCCAAGGTGGAGGAAGACCGCGCCGTGATGCTGGCCGGCATCTCGCACGATCTGCGCACGCCGCTGGCACGCATCCGCCTGGAGGCGGAGATGAGCGTGCACGACGAAGAGGCGCGCCGCAACATCGCTGCCGACGTGGACCAGCTCGACGCCATCATCGACAAGTTCATGGACTACGCGCGCCCCGGCGAGGTCAGCCTGGTGCCGGTTCACGTGTCCAGCGTGGTGGACAAGGCGATCAGCCAGTTCCGCGACACCAAGCGCATCCGCATCTCGGCCAAGCTGCCCATCGACACCAAGGTGATGGCCGACGAGACCGAACTGGGCCGCGTGCTGAGCAACCTGTTCGAAAACGCGCGCCGCTATGGGCGCAACACCTACACGGGCGTGGCCAATGTGGAGGTGAACTACACGCGTTCGGGCTCGTGGGTGATCCTGAGCGTGCGCGACCACGGCCCCGGCGTGAGCCCGGAGAAGCTGGTGCAGCTGACCACGCCGTTCTTCCGCGGGGATGCCGCGCGCACGGCGGCGTCAGGCGCTGGGCTGGGCCTGGCCATTGTGGACAAGGCCCTGCAGCGCATGGGTGGCGCGCTGGAGCTGGCCAACGCGCCTGGCGGTGGGTTGCTGGCGCACATTCGGTTGAAGCGGGCGCCCTGAGCTGCCTCTTCAGACCGCTCAGGCTGTGTGGACTCAGCCTGCTTGGCTGGCAGCCAGCAGACAGACCGCGCGGGCCTCGATGGCACGGCCCTCACCCACAGGGCCCATCTTCTCGGCCGTCTTGGCCTTCACATTGACCTGCGCCACGCCGACCGACAGTGCCTGCGCAATGCGCTCCCGCATGGCCGGGATGTGCAGCGCCATCTTGGGCGCCTGGGCCACGATGGTGGTGTCCACGTTGACCACCTGCCAGCCGGCCTGTACCACGCGGCGATGAGCCTCGACCAGCAAGGCGAAGGAATCCGCCCCCTTGAACGTGGGATCGGTGTCGGGGAAGTGGCGGCCGATGTCACCCAGACCGGCTGCGCCGAGTAAGGCGTCGGTCAGGGCGTGCAGCAGGGCGTCGGCATCGGAATGGCCGAGCAGGCCATGGGTGTGGGGGATGGTCACGCCGCCCAACACCAGGGGACGGCCGGTGACCAGGGCATGGGTGTCCCAGCCCTCGCCGATGCGCAGGGCGGGAATTGACAGGGTTGATGGCGTTGAAGACGTCGTCATGGGCGCCAGTATCGCAGACGCCAAAGAGGCGTCCGAATGCACCAATGCTGAGCAATTGTTAGGCTAAAGCACCAGTTAAGTGCGCAACAAGAAAGCATTCAGCGCCAGTTTGTTGTTTTGCAGCGCCAAATTCGGGCATGTGTTTTGCTTTATTTCGGTGCATCAACAACCCAGGCTGGCGCATTCAACCCACAACGGTGCGTCAGCTCGTTCTTTCACAAGTCACCGACGATGGAACAACTCAAACAAGGCACGGATGCGCTGTTCATCCTGCTGGGCGCCGTGATGGTGCTGGCCATGCATGCCGGCTTCGCTTTCCTGGAACTGGGCACCGTACGGGGCAAGAACCAGGTCAATGCGCTGGTCAAGATCCTGGTGGATTTCTGCGTCTCCACGATCGTGTATTTCTTCGTGGGCTACACCGTGGCCTATGGGGTCGATTTCTACGCGGGCGCCGGCACCCTGGCGCAGAACAACGGCTATGCGCTGGTGAAGTTCTTCTTCCTGCTGACCTTCGCGGCGGCCATTCCGGCCATCATCTCGGGCGGCATCGCAGAGCGGGCCAAGTTCGGGCCACAACTGCTGGCCACGGCCCTCATCGTCGGCGTGTTCTACCCCCTGTGCGAAGGCGTGATGTGGGCCAACAAGTTCGGCTTCGGCGACTGGCTCATGCGCGTCACGGGCGGCACCTTCCATGATTTCGCCGGTTCGCTGGTGGTCCACGCCTTCGGGGGATGGGTGGCCTTGCCCGCCGTGCTGATCCTGGGTGCGCGCCGCAACCGCTACCGCAAGGACGGCGCGATGTCGGCCCACCCGCCCTCCTCCATCCCCTTCCTGGCGCTGGGCTCGTGGATCCTGGCCGTCGGCTGGTTCGGCTTCAACGTGATGAGCGCCCAGACCATCGACAAGATCTCCGGGCTGGTGGCAGTGAACTCGCTGATGGCGCTGGCCGGTGGCACCCTGGTGGCCGTGCTGATGGGCCGCAATGACCCGGGTTTCGCCTACAACGGTCCGTTGGCCGGCCTCGTGGCCGTGTGCGCTGGCTCGGACATCATGCATCCCGCAGGCGCGCTGGTGGTGGGTGGCATCGCCGGGGCCATCTTCGTCACGATGTTCACGCTGACGCAGAACAAGTGGAAGATCGACGACGTGCTGGGCGTGTGGCCACTGCATGGACTGTGCGGCGCCTGGGGCGGCATCGCGGCCGGCATCTTCGGGCAAAAGGCTCTGGGCGGTGTCGGTGGCGTGCACCTGGGCACGCAGCTGATCGGTACCGTGATCGTGGTGTTCTTCGCGCTGGCTACGGGCTTTGCCGTTTACGGCTTGCTGCACCGTGTGCTGGGCTTGCGCCTGACGCAGGAAGAGGAATTCGACGGCGCGGACCTGTCCATCCACCGCATCAAGGCCAGTCCTGAGCAGGAAGTCTCGTGGTGAAATGAGGGCGGCTGGACATTTTGGCCAAAATGGCTAAAATGGCCCACACATTGACGACGGATGTCCCATCATGACCGCTCTGACCCTGCGCAATCCCCGAGGCGAAGATGTGCCGGTGGCTGAATTTTCAGCCACGGAGGCCAAGAACAGCTTCGGCAAGGTGCTGGACACGGTCTTCAGCCAGGGCGTGGTGGCCATCACCAAGCGTGACCGCCCCACCGCCGTGGTGCTGTCGCTCGACGCCTACCAGGCCCTGCTGGACGCACAAGCGCAACCGCTGGACACCCTAAGCCACGAGTTCGACGCCCTGCTGCAGCGCATGCAGGGGCCTGCCGCCCGCGATGCGATGCTCGATGCCTTCGACGCATCGCCCGATGAGCTGGGCCTGGCGGCCGTGGCCGCCGTCAAAGGCTGAGCCTTCCGCGGCAGACGCCGGTTGGCGTCAGAATCCTGATGGAACGGCGCACCCTTCGGTGCGCCTGAACCTGTTCATAAAACGAGAGAGACATCCACCGTGGCCACCACCGACCACACCCCTCGCCTTTTTGTCCTGGCCGGTACCAACGGCGCCGGCAAGAGCAGTGTCGGGGGCGCCACCATCCGGGCGCGTGGGGCCCAGTACTTCAACCCCGACGAAGCCGCCGCCGCCATCCGGCGTGCCCAGCCCCACCTGAGCGCCACACAGGCCAACAGCGCCGCCTGGCACGAGGGCAAGCGCCTGCTGCAGCACGCCATCGCCAAGGGGATGGACTACAACTTCGAGACCACGCTGGGCGGCAAGAGCTTCGCCAAGCTGCTGGAAGAGGCCGCACGCCAGGGCTTCGAGGTGCGCGTGTGGTATGTGGGACTGGCCAGCCCGGAACACCACCTGGCGCGGGTGAAGGCCCGCGTGCGCAAGGGCGGCCACGACATCCCAGAGGCCGACATCCGCCGCCGCTTCGACCAGAGCCGCCTGCAGCTGATCCAGTTGCTGCCGGTGCTGACCGAGCTGCGGGTGTACGACAACACGGCCGAGGCCGATCCGCACAAGGGCGTGCCGCCCAAGCCGCAACTGCTGCTGCATTGGCAGCGCGGCAAGGATGGCCGCGGCGTGGTCAAGCAACCGCAGGATGCGACGGCCCTGGCGGCCACGCCCGAGTGGGCCAAGCCGGTCGTGATGGCCGCGCTGAAAGCTTCTGCCTCAGCCGCTGACACGGGTCGTGCCGAGGGCGAGGCTGCTTCGCCTGGCAAGGCCAGCGCAGGCAGCAAGTCAGTCGTCAAGGAAAAGGACAAGGCGGAGCGCCCCAGGCGCGCCGCCTTGGCGCCGGTCAAGCCGGAGACACCGTCGCCAGCAGACGCGCCGCCAAGGCGAAATCGCCCGGCCAAGTGAGCTTGAAGTTCTCAAAATCGCCCGGCACCAGCCGGGGCTGATGGCCCAGCGCCTCGATGGCGCTGGCTTCGTCGGTGATGCGAGCCGCCAGATCGGGGTCGCTCAAGGCGCCGACCAGCGCGGGGCGCAGCAGGCCCAGGCGGAACATTTGCGGAGTCTGGGCAGCCCATTTCGCCGCGCGGTCCACCGTGTTGGCTGCCCGGGGCTCTCCTTCATGACCCGGTGTGGCCGCCTTGAGCGTGTCGGCCAGCGGCAAGGCCAGCAGGCCGCCGACCTCGTCGTCCTCACAGGCCTTGATCAGGCGCTCGACCCACTCGGGCCGCAGCAGGCACCGGGCGGCGTCATGCACCAGCACCCAATCGTGGGGCTGCGCGCCGCGTGCCAGCAGTTCATCCAGGCCGTTAGCGACGCTTTCGGCACGTGAGGCGCCGCCTACGCGGGCCACCCAGCCGCGCTCGCCCTCGAAACCGGGGGCATGCTGCTCGAATTGGGTGTCCTGCGGCGAGAGCACCACCAGGGTGGCGTCCAGCCTGGGCACCGCAGCCAAGGCAGCCAGCGTGTGGGCCACCATGGCCGTGCCGGCCACGGGGTGGTACTGCTTGGGGCCGCCCACCCCGGCCCGCTCGCCGATGCCCGCGCAAGGCACGACGGCAAAACAACGTGCCTTGAAATCAGGGGATTGGAAAGACATGGACATGCGGCTATTGTCGCTGCCCCAACTTCTTTCATGGCCATGATGCGCGACCCGAAGATGAACCGACTTTGCAAGGAAGAGCGCCGATGAAGAACAGCACTGCCTCACGCCTTTGATCCCAAGGCGCCCAAGCAGTACCCGTATGTCCTGCTGTTCGAAGTGCGCCCCGCGACCCTTTACACCAACCTGTTCGCGGGGGAGGAAGTTTTCCCGCAGGCCCGTGCGCTGCTGGAATGGGTCAGCAGCACCTGGGCCTGCAAAGTGGTTGAACCAGGCAACGCATAGCCGCCGGCCACCGCGCTCTAGAATCCCTGGCTGATCCCTTCAACGCCCGCACACCCCGTGTTCGGGCGCTTTGTCATTTCCGGACCATGCTGCCTGCCCTGCCCCTGCCTTCCATCGCCCCCGGCAAACGCTACACCGTGCCCCGCCCGCTCGGCTCGGCCGATGCCTTGCTGCTGGCGCAGTTCGCACGGGCGCGCAAGGCGCAAGGGCAGCTCACCGCCATCATCACGGCCGACCCGGCGGATGCACAGCGCCTGATCGACGAGATCGGCTTTTTCGCGCCCGAACTGGGCCGTGCGGTGTTCCCGGATTGGGAAACATTGCCCTACGACACTTTCTCGCCGCACCAGGATCTGATCTCGGAGCGCCTGGCCACCCTGTGGCGCGTGCAGCAGGGCGTGAAAGGCGAGGGCGACACCGGCGTGGACGTGGTGCTGCTGCCCGCCACCACGGCGCTCACGCGCATGGCGCCGCCCTCCTTCCTGGCGGCCTACACCTTCCATTTCAAGCAGAAGCAAAAGCTCGATGAAGCCGCGCTGAAATCACAGCTCACGCTGGCCGGCTACACGCACGTGAGCCAAGTGGTGTCGCCGGGTGAATACGCCGTGCGCGGCGGCCTGATCGACCTGTTCCCGATGGGCTCGCTCGTGCCCTACCGCGTGGACCTGTTCGGCGACGAGGTCGATTCCATCCGCACCTTCGATCCCGACAGCCAGCGCAGCCTGTACCCCGTGCCCGAGGTGCGCCTGCTGCCCGGCCGCGAGTTCCCGATGGACGATGCGGCACGCGGCGCCTTCCGCAACCGTTGGCGCGAGCGCATCGAGGGCGACCCCACCAAGTCGCGCATCTACAAGGACATCGGCAACGGCGTGGCCACGGCCGGCATCGAGTACTACCTGCCACTGTTCTTCGACGAGACCTCGACACTGTTCACGCACTTGGGCGCCAGCACGGCCCTGGTGCTGCACGGCGACATCGACGAGGCCCTGCGCCGGTTCTGGACGGAGACACGCGAGCGCCACCGCTTCCTGCAGCACGACCCGGAACGGCCCATCCTGCCGCCCGAGGACATCTACCTCAAGCCCGAAGATTTCTTCACGCTGGCCAACGCGCACGCGCAACTGGCCGTGCGCGGCAGCGAACCGGTGGACTGGGCCCGCCCGCTGCCGGACCTGTCGACCGAACGCGGCGCGCAGGAGCCCCTGCGCAAGCTGCAGGCCCACGTGAAGAACGCCCGCCAGCGCGTGCTGGTGGTGGCCGAGAGCGGCGGCCGCCGCGAAAGCCTGCTGGAGCTGCTGCGCGACCACGGCATCGACCTGCCCTCGGTGGATTCGCTGCAGGCCTTTGCCGCCAGCGACCATGCCCGCGCGATGGTGGTGGCCCCGCTGGCCGGCGGCTTCATCTGGCAGGAAGCGGCCGAGCCGGACAATGGCCTGCAGTTCATCACAGAGACCGAGCTGTTCGACGCCAGCCCGACCACGCGCCGCCGCAAGAAAGCCGAGCAGACCACCGATGTCGATTCGCTGATCAAGGACCTGTCCGAGCTGAACGTGGGCGACCCGGTGGTGCACAGCAACCACGGCATCGGCCGCTACCAGGGCCTGATCAACCTGGACCTGGGCGATGGCCCTTCAGAGTTCCTGCACCTGGAATACGCCGACAAGGCCACGCTCTACGTGCCCGTGTCGCAGTTGCACCTGATCAGCCGCTACACCGGCGTGAGCGCCGAAGAGGCACCCCTGCACAAGCTGGGCTCGCCGCAATGGGACAAGGCCAAGCGCAAGGCCGCCGAGCAGGTGCGCGACACCGCGGCCGAACTGCTGAACCTGTACGCCCGCCGCGCCGCGCGCGAAGGCTTCGCCTTCCGCTTCAGCGCGCAGGATTACGAGGCCTTTGCCGCCAGCTTCGGCTTCGAGGAAACGGCCGACCAGCGCGCCGCCATCCACGCCGTGGTGCAGGACATGATCAGCCCGCGCCCCATGGACCGCCTGGTCTGCGGCGACGTGGGCTTCGGCAAGACCGAGGTGGCCCTGCGCGCCGCCTTCGTGGCCGTGACCGGCGGCAAGCAGGTGGCACTGCTGGCGCCCACCACGCTGCTGGCCGAGCAGCACTACCAGAACATCTCCGACCGCTTCTCGCAGTGGCCGGTGCGCGTGGCCGAGATGTCGCGCTTCCGATCGGCCAAGGAGATCAAGGCCGCGATGCTGGGCCTGGAAGACGGCACGATCGACATCGTCATCGGCACGCACAAGCTGCTGAGCGATTCGGTCAAGTTCAAGCGCCTGGGTCTGCTCATCATCGACGAGGAGCACCGTTTCGGCGTGCGCCACAAGGAGGCCATCAAGGCCATGCGCGCCGACATCGACGTGCTCACGCTCACGGCCACGCCGATCCCGCGCACGTTGGGCATGGCGATGGAAGGCCTGCGCGATCTGTCCGTGATCGCCACCGCGCCGCAGCGCCGCCTGGCCATCAAGACCTTCGTGCGCAGCGAGTCAAGCAGCGTGATCCGCGAGGCCGTGCTGCGTGAGCTCAAGCGCGGCGGCCAGGTCTACTTCCTGCACAACGAGGTCGAGACCATCGAGAACCGGCGCGACAAGCTGGTCGAGCTGCTGCCCGAGGCGCGCATCGCCATCGCCCACGGGCAGATGCCCGAGCGCGAGCTGGAACGCGTGATGCGCGACTTCGTGGCCCAGCGCCACAACGTGCTGCTGTGCTCCACCATCATCGAGACAGGCATCGACGTGCCCAGCGCCAACACCATCGTGATGACGCGCGCCGACAAGTTCGGCCTGGCGCAGCTGCACCAGTTGCGCGGCCGCGTGGGGCGCTCGCACCACCAGGCCTATGCCTACCTGCTGGTGCCCGATGTGGAAGGCCTGACCAAGCAGGCCCAGCAGCGCCTGGACGCCATCCAGAACATGGAAGAGCTGGGCAGCGGCTTCTACCTGGCCATGCACGACCTGGAGATCCGCGGCGCCGGCGAGGTGCTGGGCGACAACCAGAGCGGCAACATGATGGAGGTGGGCTTCCAGCTCTACAACGAGATGCTGGCCGAGGCAGTGCGCTCGCTGAAGAACGGCAAGGAGCCGGACCTGCTCTCGCCGCTGGGCATGTTTGGCAGCAACACCGACATCAACCTGCACGCGCCCGCGCTGCTGCCGGATGCCTACTGCGGCGACGTGCACGTGCGCCTGAGCCTGTACAAGCGCCTGGCCACGGCCGATTCACTTGAGAAGATCGAGACCATGCTGGAGGAGATCGTCGACCGCTTCGGCAAGCTGCCCCCGCAGGCACAGACCCTGTTCGACACGCACAAGCTGCGCGTGCTGGCCAAGCCCTACGGCGTGGTCAAGATCGATGCCGCGCCGGGCATCATCAACGTGACCTTCCGACCCAACCCGCCGATCGAGCCCATGCGCATCATCGAGCTGGTGCAGAAAAACAAGCAGATCAAGCTGGCGGGTAACGACAAGCTGCGCGTGGAGAAGGCGCTGAGCGATCCGAAGGACCGCGCGCAGTACGTGCGGGATCTGCTTAGGCAGTTGGGCCAGCCGATCAAGGCCTAGGTTTGATCAGGCCAGGTCTTTGATGCCAGGCGCCTTGACGCCCAGGATCGAGGCGCCAACCGCCTCGGCCACCTCGATGCCATCGACGCCAGCCGACATGATGCCGCCAGCGTAGCCAGCCCCCTCACCCGCCGGGTACAGCCCCTTGACGTTGAGGCTCTGGTAATCGCGGCCGCGCGTGATGCGCAGCGGCGACGAGGTGCGCGTTTCGACGCCCGTGAGAACAGCGTCGGCCATCGAGAAGCCCTTGATCTGCTTCTCGAACGCGGGCAGCGCTTCACGGATCGCGGCCAGCGCGTAGTCGGGCAGGCTGCCGCGGCCCTTCTGGGCCAGGTCCGTCATCAGCACGCCCGGCTTGTAGGACGGCA
The DNA here is from genome assembly GCA_019112875.1 of Candidatus Aquabacterium excrementipullorum. Lineage (GTDB taxonomy): Bacteria > Pseudomonadota > Gammaproteobacteria > Burkholderiales > Burkholderiaceae_C > Aquabacterium > Aquabacterium excrementipullorum. Next base: position 36,333 of record DXIO01000036.1, on the reverse strand, counting down.
TCACATCGCCCAGGGCGGTGCTGCGCTGACCCTTGATGAAATCGCCCACCAGTTGGCCTGGCGCGATGTAGCTGCCACCGCCCAGTTCGTAGGCGCGCGACTCCCAGATGCGCTGGAAGGCCATGCCGTCCAGCGGGTTCACGGGGCCGTCGCTCAACCCATCTTGCCGATAGTCTTGCGGCGAGATGCCCACCACGATGCCGGCGTTGGCGTTGCGCTCGTTGCGCGAGTACTGGCTCATGCCGTTGGTGACCACGCGCTCGGGCTCGGAGGTGGCGGCCACCACCGTGCCGCCCGGGCACATGCAGAAGCTGTAGACCGAGCGGCCATTGCGGGCGTGGTGCACCAGCTTGTAGTCGGCCGCGCCGAGGATCTCGTTGCCCGCGTTGGGCCCGAAGCGTGCGCGGTCGATCACACCCTGCGGGTGCTCGATGCGGTAGCCGATCGAGAAGGGCTTGGCCTCCATGTGCACGCCTTGCTCGTGCAGCATCCTGAAGGTGTCGCGCGCGCTGTGGCCCAGCGCCAGCACGACGTGGTCGGCGCGAATCTGCTCGCCGCTGGCCAGGGTGACGCCACGCACATGCCCTTTTTCGATCTGCAGGCCGGTGACGCGCTGCTGGAAGCGGATCTCGCCGCCCAGCGATTCGATCTCGGCACGCATCTTCTCGATCATGCTGACCAGGCGGAAGGTGCCGATGTGGGGCTTGCTGACGTAGAGGATCTCTTCGGGCGCGCCAGCCTTGACGAACTCGGTCAGCACCTTGCGCGTGAGGTGGCGCGGGTCGCTGATCTGGCTCCAGAGCTTGCCGTCGGAGAAGGTGCCCGCGCCGCCCTCGCCGAACTGCACGTTCGATTCGGGATTGAGCTCGCTCTGGCGCCACAGGCCCCAGGTGTCCTTGGTGCGCTGGCGCACTTCCTTGCCACGCTCGAGCACGATCGGACGCAGGCCCATCTGCGCGAGGATCAAGGCGACGAACAGGCCACAAGGCCCGAAGCCGACGATGACGGGGCGAGGTGTTTGTGCCGCGCTGCCATCGGCCGATGCATGGCCGATGAAGTGATAGCGGGTGTCCGGCGTGGGCCGGATGTGCGGATCGCCCTTGAAGGCGTCCAGCAGGCGGGCCTGCGAAGCCGAATCAGCCAGTTCGCAGTCCACCGTGTAGATCAGGACGATGGCGGATTTCTTGCGCGCGTCGTAGCTGCGCTTGAAAACCGTGAAGTCCTTGAGGTCAGAGCCAGCCTTCAGGCCCAGGCGGGCCACGATGGCTGGTCTCAGGGCATCTTGCGCATGGTCCAGCGGCAACCGCAGTTCAGTGATTCTCAGCATGGACGATGCGCAGGATTCGATCGGCAGAGCCGATCAGCCGCCCTTGTGGCAGCGCTTGCCGGCGTTCTTCTTGCTGCGGGTGTGCGAGCCGCGCTCCAGGCTGCGCTTCTGGCCGTTGCCACGGGTGAAGGTCACGCCCTTGGGAGCGGCAGGACGGGGGGTGGCGAGGCGGTCAGCTTCGGTGACGATTTTGTTGCCCATGATGGCTCCGGTACAGGGTGAATGATCAGAACTCTCCATTTTAGGCCACAAACACACCTTTGAGGCCGCCGCCCGCCGCGCATGGGCGAGGCCAGGTCAAAAACCACGCCAGGGCAAGGTCAAGGCCACCGGCCAGCTGGGTGCCGCGCGCATGTCGGCCCACAGCCGCTTGAGCTCGAACATGTTGGCCGTCCAGGGATCCTGGCGGGGCGGCATGACGGTAGCGCCATAGTCCACGGGCTCGCTGTGCCGCACATAGGTTCCGAAGAGGTGGTCCCACAGCATGGTGAACTCGCCAAAGTTGCGATCCAGGTAGACCGCGTTGCGGCCGTGGTGCAAGCGGTGGTTGGCCGGTGTGTTGAACAGCCATTCGAACCAGGGCAGCCAGCGCAGGCGCGGAATCCAGGAGGTGTGCGTCCAGAACGACCACAACTCGATCAGCGCGTAGCACAGCACAATCATCTCGGCATGAAAGCCCAGCAGCGCCAGCGGCAGGAAGAACGGGATGCGGTCCAGCGTGTCCAGCAGGCCCAGCCGAGGGCCGACCGTGAGGTTGAACTCGGGCGCCGTGTGATGCACGCTGTGGCCCACCCAGAACCAGCGCACGTGGTGCTGGGTGCGGTGCAACCAGTAGGCGCAGAAATCGGTGCCGAGCAGGCACAGCAACCAGGTCAGCAGGCCGTCGGCAGGCAGATCGAACACCCCGAAGGCCTCGCGCGTGGCCGTCAGCACAGGCAGCGCAATGCCCACCGTGGTCAGCACATAGGCCGCGAAATGCAGCAGCGCCAGCGCGGCATTGGACAGGGTGACGCGCACCGTGTGGGTCGCACGTCGCCGCCAGGCAGAGCAGGCCATCTCCAGCACGATCAGCGCCACCACCAGCGGCAACTGATGGTCGATCACGGCCTGCACCCAGGGCGTCAGCGAGATCACATCCATGTCAGCGGTCAGGCCTGCCCGGCTGATGGCGGGTGGCATCCTCCAGCGCCATCAGCAGGCTGGTGCGGTCTGACTCGTCGATCTCCTGTGCGGGGCGACCGCTCAAGGCCCCTTCCAGTGCCCAGAGCAGTTGCAGCGTGGCTTCGGGCATCGCGCCCCGCACCTGCACGAAGGCCTTGACGGCTCCGGCCTTGCGCAAGGCTGACTCGGAGCGAATGCCCGCCCGCACCAGCATCTCCGCGAACTTTGGCCCCAGGTTGGGCAAGGCTTCCAGGCGGGCCAGGCCCGCAGCCGATCGCCCCTCGGCCTGGCTGCGCGATGTCGGCTTCTTGTCTGGCAGCTTGGCGGCCTTGCGCGCCGCCGGCCGGTTACGCACCGCGCAGTCATAGGCCAGACGTGCCCACCAGGCCATGCGCTGCGGGTCGTCGAACACCTCGGCGTGCGCTTCGTAGTAGCGCAGACGTGCAGTCTTGCCCTTGGATTCGTAGGTGAAGGGATTCAGGCCTTCGCGCGTGAACACCGGCTCGGTCTGGTCATCGGCCTTGAAGTAGAGCTGCTCCTGCGTGATCAGGGCGAACATCAGGCCGTCGCGGTAGATGCCGAAGCCGCCAAACATGGGCTTGGCCTGTACCGGCGCGAACGCGGCCATCTGCTCGACCACCTGGTTGGCGAAGGCCTGCTTGCGGGATACATGGGAAGCGGTGGACATGGTCAGCATCCTGCGGGAAATGACACGGAAGGAATTGGCGCCAATATCCTTGATCGGCCCTGGCGGGGCAAGTTCACCCCCACGGGCACCGCGGGTGGCGCTCCAATGGCCGAAGGCGGGGATAATCCAGCCTCTTTCAAGCCGTGCTTTGATCTCCGCCATGAGTGCTCCCCTCGAATTCGCCCCCGGCCTGGTCGTCCAGCGCTTCACGCCGCCGCTGAGCCTGCGCGCCTTCAAGGCCATCGCTTTCGACATGGACTCCACGTTGATCAACATCGAGTGCATCGACGAGATCGCCGACGCGGTAGGCAAGAAGGCCGAGGTGGCCGCCATCACCGAGGCCGCCATGCGCGGCGAGATCACCGATTTCAAGGACAGCCTGCGCCGCCGCGTGGCCCTGCTCAAGGGCGTGCCGGCCGAAGCGCTGCAGCAGGTCTACGACCTGCGGCTCAAGCTCAACCCGGGCGCACCGGAACTGATCAACGCGGCCAAGGCCGCTGGCCTGCAGACGCTGCTGGTGTCCGGCGGCTTCACCTTCTTCGCGGACCGCGTGCGCGAGCGACTGGGCATGCACGAGGCCCATTCGAATGTGCTGGAAGTGCAAGGCGGCCTGCTGACCGGCCAGGTGCTGGGCGACATCGTCGATGGCGAAGCCAAGAAGCGCCACCTGCTGGCCCTGTGCGCCCGCATCGGCTGCGAGCCCTCACAGAGCATCGCCGTGGGCGACGGCGCCAACGACCTGCCCATGATGGGCGCGACCGGCCTGAGCGTGGCCTACCACGCCAAGCCCAAGGTGCGCGAGCAGGCCATGGTCGCCATCAACGAAGGCGGCCTGGACCGCGTGCTCGAACTGCTGATCTGAGCAGCCCAAGCGCGCTCAGGCCATCCAGCCTCAGCGCAGCGCCTCGCCCTCGGGCCGGGCCTCGTTGATGCGCGCCAACTCGTCGCCGGCCTGCCTGCCGGCCTCGGCCAGCACGGCCACCAGGCGGTCGATCTGCGCATGGGTGTGATCGGCCATGATCTGCAGGCGCAGGCGGCTGGCGTCGCGAGGCACCGCCGGGTGCTCGATCAGGTTGACCAGCATGCCCCCCGCCAGCATGAAGCGCGTGAGCAGACGCGAGTGCGCGATGCCGCCCACCACCACGGGTACCACGGCCGAAGGCAGCCCCAGCACCGTGTGGCCCGTGCCGGCCAGCGCCTTGCGCAGGTGCAGGGCGTTGTCCAGCAGGCAGTGCCGGCGTACTTGCCCCTCTGGTGACTGCACGATGTCCAGCGCCTTGAGCACCACCGCCGCCTGCACGGGCGACATCGCGTTGGTGAACGTGTGCGGGCCGCAGCCGAAGCGGATGGCCAGCTTCAGCCCTGGCTCGTTGCAGGCCACGAAGCCGCCATTCGCAGCGAAGGTCTTGGAGAAGCTGCCCATGACCACGTCGATCTTGCCCTGCATGCCCTGGGTTTCCAGCGCGCCCAGGCCAGTGGGGCCCATGCTGCCCAGGTCATGCGCCATGTCGACCAGCAAGGTGGCGTTGTGCCCCTTGGCCAGTTCCTGGTGCGCCTGCAGATCGGGCGAATCGGCGTCCATCGAGAACAGCGATTCGGTGACGACCAGGATGCCGCCCGACGGATCCTGCTGGCGGATGCGCACGAGGTGCTCCTCCAGCCCTTTCAGCGACAGGTGGGCGAAGCTGTGCACGTTGCGGGTGGCGTTGCGCGCGCCCTCCCACAGACAGGCATGCGACAGGTGGTCGATGACCACGTGATCGGTGGCACGCACCAGCGTGCGGATGGCCCCGTAACCCGCGCCCCAGCCGGTGGGAAAGAGCGAGCACGAGCGCATGCCGAGGAAGGACGCCAGGCGTTGTTCCAGCTCGACCGACAAGGTGGTGTTGCCCATCAGCGCCGGGCTGCCGGCGGAATGCACGCCGTAGCGCGCGATGGCCTCTACCGCCGCGGCCTGGATTTGGGGATGGCAGGCCAGCGACAGGTAATCCTGGCTGGCGAAGTTGATGCCATCGCCCAGCAGGCGGCCCCGGCGGTCATTGGCCCGTGCCTGCGTGAGCACGGGGCCGACGATCTGCTTGGCGAAGGTGTCGATGCCGAAGTCGTCCAGCATGTCCCAGCCATAGGGCAAGGGGCTGAGCCGGTCCAGCAGCGAGGTGGCGCGGGGCAATGCCGTGCCTGGCGCTGCGCCCGAAGCGAGTTTGTCCATCTCGGCCATGTAGCCAGCCAAGGTTCCCTGAAGTGCAATCGTTGTACGGTCCATGGAGACCAATGTACGGCGACTTCAGGGCTTTTGACCAATCGCGCCACTCCCTCGCTTGAGGGGTTCGCGTGACAGCTTGTTAAGCTTTGGTGTGCAGCGGCTCGGCCGTCACCACGATGCCGTCTTCATCGGCATAGAGCCAATCACCCGGGCGCACCCACACACCCTGGATCTGCACGGCCACATCGCGCTGGCCTTCGTTGCGCTTCTCGGTGGGCAGGGGCATGGACGCCAGCGCACGGATGCCGGTGTCGCACTCGGCCAGCTCGGCCACGTCGCGCACGCAACCATCGACCAGCACGCCGGCCCAACCGTTCTTGGCGGCGGCCTTGCCCAGGTTGCCGCCCACCAGCGCGCGACGCAACGAGGCGCCGCCATCGACCACCAGCACACGGCCGTTGCCCGGCGAATCCACGGCGGCCTTCACGAAGGAGTTGTCCTCGAAGCACTTGACGGTGCTGACGGGGCCTGCGAACTTGCGCTGCTTGCCGAAGTCCTTGAACACGGGCGGCAGCACGCGGAAGGCGCCATCGGTGTCGTTCTTGTGGTCGTCGCAGAGGTCGCAGGTCACGAAATCGGTCATGGCAGGCTCCAGAGATTCAAGTCGGGTAAAGGTATGGGCTTATTGTCGCCCGCCAGCAGGCTTCAACCGGCCGGGACGCTTGAATGGGGGACAATGGAAGGCTGTCCGCCACGCGCCCCTGCATGACCTCCTCGCCCGCCCCCACACCCTCACGCCCCTGGCTGCGCCAGGCGCTGACGTGGCTCGTGGGCCTGGGGCTGCTGGCCTGGCTGCTGCGGCACGTGCCGCTGGACACGGTGCGCGAGGCGATCACGGCGCCCTCCGCCCCGGTGTGGGCCGGCACGCTGCTGGGCCTGCTGCTGAGCTATTTGATGCGTGCCGCGCGCCTGCAGGTGGTGCTGGGCCTGGAGGCCGGCAGCCAAACCCCTGCGGCCCGCACGGCATTGGGCTTGCGGCTCGATGCGCTGCGCGTGATCCTCATGCACAACGCCGCCGTGAACCTGCTGCCCATGCGGGCTGGTGAACTGAGTTTTCCGTGGCTGGCCTCGACCCAGTTGCGCATGCCGCTGGCGCACGCCGTGGCCAGCCTGCTGTGGATGCGGCTGCAGGATCTGGCCGTGCTGCTGTCGCTGGGGCTGTTGCTGTGGCCGGGCCTGCCGGTGGCCTGGCGTGCTGCCGGTCTGGTTTTGCTGGTGCTGGGTTGGATGCTGGGCATCAAGCTGCTGAACGCCCTGCATGCATCGACCGGCAGCCAGCCTGCCAACGCCAAATGGAAGGCGCTGCTGCAACGCTTGCACGCAGCCCTGCTCGATCCCCATCACCACCGCCCGGCGGCCTGGCTGTTCACCTGGGCCAACTGGACGATCAAGCTGACGGCGGGGGCTCTGTTGCTGTCCGCCATCACCCAGACCTCCCTGGCCATTGGCTGGGCTGGCGCCCTGGGTGGCGAACTGGCTGCCGTGATACCCATCCAGGGCCCGGCAGGTTTCGGCACCTACGAGGCCGGCGTCTGGGGCGGCTTCGCGCTGAGCCTGCCGGGTGATTCGGCCGGCCTCGGCCATGCGGTGGCTGCCGCGCTGGCCTTGCATCTGTGTTTTCTGCTGTGTGCGGTGGCTGCGGGCGCCATCGCCTGGGCCACGCCCTCGTGGACGTCCCCGCGTCTTCCCGACTGACGACGCCCGCGCGTTTTTGCTACAACCCCTTTCTCATGCCTGTTGAGTCCATGGACAACGCTCTCTCCCGTTCCCCCTCGCACCGCCTGTCCATCGTCGTGCCGATGTACAACGAGGTGGACAATGTCGAGCCCTTCGTGACCGCGGTGCACAATGCCCTGGACAGCTACCCGCACCCGTGGGAGCTGATCATCGTCAACGACGGCAGCCGCGACGGCACCCAACAGGCGCTGGACAAACAGGCCCAATTGCGCGGCCCGCACGTGCGCCCGATCCACCTGTGGCGCAACTTCCGCCAGACGGCGGCGATGCAGGCCGGCATCGATGCGGCGCGCGGCGATGTGATCGTCACGCTCGACGGCGACCTGCAGAACGACCCGAAGGACATCCCTGCCCTCGTCGACAAACTGCTCAACGACGACCTCGACCTGGTGGCCGGCTGGCGCCAGAACCGCCAGGACGGCTTCATCCTGCGCAAGATACCCTCGCGCATCGCCAACCGCCTGATCCGCCGCATCACCGGCCTGGAGTTCCAGGATCTGGGTTGCAGCCTCAAGGCCTACCGCACCGACGTGCTCAAGCGCGTGCGCCTGTACGGCGAGATGCACCGCTTCATCCCCGCGTGGATGGCCACGGTGACATCGCCGGCGCGCATGTCCGAAGTGGCCGTGAGCCACCATGCCCGCACGGCCGGTGAATCCAAGTACGGCATCTCGCGCACCTTGCGCGTGGTGCTCGACCTGCTGGCGGTGAACTTCTTCCTGCGTTTCGCGGGGCGCCCTGGCCATTTCTTCGGCGGTGTGGGGCTGGGCGTGGGCCTGGTCGGCACGCTGATCCTGTCCTACCTGGGCGTGCTCAAGCTGCTGGGCGAATCCATCGGCGGCCGCCCATTGCTGTGGCTGGGCTTCTTCTGTGTGCTCGGTGGCCTGCAGTTCCTGACCACCGGCGTGCTCGCCGAATTGCTGATCCGCATTTACTACGACCGAGGCGATGTGGCGCCGTACCACACATCGCACACGGCCCCTGCGTCCGACGCCGACAGCTGGCATCGCCGGACCTGATTTCCCTCACCTGCTAGCCATGACCGACATCACCCCTCCCGCCACGGCAGTACCCACCCCCGACATCGCGCGCACCCAGGGCGCAAGGCCCGCCCACCGCTGGCCCCGCCTGTGGGGCCGCCGCATGTGGCTGCTGCTGGCCCTGGCGGCCGCGCTGCTGCTCTACCGCGCAGGCGTGGTGTACTACAGCGGCATCTCGCTGTTCTTCGACGAAGCGCAGTACTGGGATTGGTCGCGGCACCTGCAGTGGGGCTATTTCTCCAAGCCGCCGGTGATCGCCGGGCTGATCGCGGCCAGCACCACCGTGTTCGGCAACAGCGTGCTGGGCGTCAAGCTGCTGACCATGCTCACCTACGTGGCCACGGCCATCGGCATGGTCGGGCTGGCACGGGCGCTGTGGCCCACCTCCAGCGGCGTGCGCACGGGCATCGTGGCAGGCGCGTTGTTCCTGACCTCGCCCATGGCCGGCATGCTGGGCATGTTCGCCAGCACGGACGGCCCGCTGCTGCTGTGCTGGACGCTGGCCGCCTGGGCCCTGTGGCGCGCCCAGGTCACCAACCGCCTCGGCCTGTGGCTGCTGTGTGGCGTGCTGTGCGGCATCGGCATGCTGAGCAAGTACACGATGGCGGCCTTCGCGATCACGGCGCTGTGGGCGCTGTGGGGCGTGCATGGCCCCAAGCGCGGCCTGCTGCGCATCGGCCCCTGGGTGGCCATCGCCGCCGCGCTGGTGGTGCTCAGCCCCAACGTGATGTGGAACGCCGAATGGGGCTTCCCCACACTGCAGCACACGGCGGACATCACCACCAAGTCCAGCCGCTCGGGCGGGCCAGTGGCGGCGCTGGTGTTCCTGATCGGACAGATCGCCATGCTGGGCCCGGTGGCCGTGATCGCCGGCCTGTGGCTGCACCGCCGCGTGCACACCGGCACCAATGAGGTGGCCGGCCAGAGCCAATGGGCAGCGTCCAGCCAGATGCTGCCGCCCAGCCAGTGGGCCGCCAGCACGCAGATGAGCACGCAGGTGGCCTCCAGCCAGCCCGCCAGCTCGCAGCTGTCCCAAGGCGATCAGCAGCGCGCCAAGTCCACCCGCAACTCGGCCTACTACCTGGCCTCGGTCACGTCCTACCGTTACCTGGTGGCACTGAGCGCGCCGCTGCTGTTGGTCGCCGTGGTGCAGGCCTTCATGGCCGATGCCCACGTGAACTGGGCCGCGCCGGCCATGATCAGCCTGTTCCTGCTGCTGGCCACGCGCCTCAGCCAGCCGCTGGTGCCGCTGTCCGCGCCGCGCCCTCGCAACTGGTTCTGGATCGTGCTGGTCAGCAACCTGGTGCTGACAGGCATCGTGCTGCACGCCCGTGATGTCATGGGCGACAAGCTGCCCGCCAAGGCCGACGTGCTGGTGCGCATGCGCGGCTGGGATGCCGCCTTCGGCCAGCTCGGCTCCCTGCTGGACGACCCGCGCGTGCAAGGCCTGCCCGTGGTCGCCGACAAGCGCCTGCTGCTGGCCCAGGCGGCCTACCAATGGCGCGACCACAAGCCGCGCATCATGGCCTGGAACCCCAAGGGCGAGCACGGCGACCACTACCAACTGCAGCAGAGCATGCCCAACACCGTGGGCCAGGACGTGCTGGTGCTGACCGACACGCCCAATGCCGACCACATCCTGAACCGCTTCGCGTTCAAACGCGAGCTGGGCCGTTCGGTGGTGCAGGTCGGCCCCGGCCGCCAACTCACGCTGTACCTGCACCTGGCGCGTGGCTTCGTCGGCTACGACAACCAGACCTACCGCGAACAGAGCGGCACCGAGCGTGGTGAAGGCGTGCCCTTCACCGAGACGGACGACGGAACCTCGAAGTGACCCGACCTGATCGATTGCACCGCCCTTCCCGGACACCGCACGACGCCACACCCGACGACGAGGACGACACCCTCGACACCCGCCTGGTGTGGGCGGGCCTGTTCCTGAGCCTGGCGCTGTTCGCCAAGGTGCCACGCGTGGACATCCTTGTCTCGCAGCGCTACTACACGCCCGAGGCCGGCTTTTTCCAGGCCAACAACCCGCTGGTGCAGGCGCTCTACCAGTACACGCCCGTGGTGGGCAACACGCTGCTGGTCCTGGCGGCGATCCTGGCGCTGGGCGCCCCTTGGTTCGCACGTCTGGCCCGCCAACGCGGTGCCGAGAACACCGCCAGCCTGATGCTGGGCCTGTGGCGGCGCACCGCCATCGCCATCGTCTGCGTGGCGACGCTCAGCTCCGGCCTGATCGTGGAACTGGGTCTGAAGAACCTCATGGGCCGCCCGCGCCCGGTGCAGACCGTCGAGTTCGGCGGCGACCAGCCCTTCCACGCCGCCTTCGAGCGCGGCCCCAATCCCGGCAGCCACCGCAGCTTCATCAGCGGCCATGCCACCGCCGGCTACACACTCATCACGCTGGGCCTGTTCGCCGGCCGCATCTGGCGCCGCCGCTGGCTGCTGATTGGCCTGGTCACGGGCTCGCTCGTCGGCCTGGGCCGCATCATGCAGGGCGGCCACTATCTCAGCGATGTGGTGTTTGCCTTCTACGCCGTGTGGCTGTCCTGCGAACTGGTAGCCTTCGGCATGCGGCGCTGGGATCAGCGCCGGCAAGCCCCACCCCGCGCCCCCACCGCGTCCTGACGTCGTCCCGTTTATGTCTTCCGAAGCCGTCCTTTTCGATTACACGCGCCAGGATGCGTCCGGCGCCAGTTGCACCGCCCACGCCTGGGCCAAGGTGCCGCCCGCCCTGCCCGCCGACGAAAAAGCCGCCGTCAAGGCCCGCATCAAGTCGCTGCTGGCGGAACGCAACGCCGTGCTGGTCGCGCACTACTACGTCGATGGCGATCTGCAGGATCTGGCGCTGGAAACCGGCGGCTGTGTGTCCGATTCGCTGGAGATGGCCCGCTTCGGCCGTGACCACGCCGCCCAGACCCTGATCGTGGCCGGCGTGAAGTTCATGGGCGAATCGGCCAAGATCCTCAGCCCCGAAAAGCGCGTGCTGATGCCCGACCTGGACGCCACCTGTTCGCTCGACCTGGGCTGCGACGCAGACGACTTCGCCAAGTTCTGCGACGCCCATCCGGACCGCAAGGTGGTGGTCTACGCGAACACGAGCGCCGCGGTGAAGGCGCGCGCCGACTGGATGGTCACCAGCTCCTGCGCGCTGGCCATCGTCAGCCACCTCAAGGCGCAAGGCGAGAAGGTGCTGTGGGCACCCGACCGCCACCTGGGCCGCTACATCCAGCAGCAGACCGGTGCCGACATGCTGATGTGGAACGGCGCCTGCATCGTGCACGACGAGTTCAAGGGCCTGGAGCTGGACCTGCTGAAGGCACAGCACCCCGGTGCCAAGGTGCTGGTGCACCCCGAATCGCCCGAGAGCGTGGTCGCGCAGGCCGATGTGGTCGGCTCCACCTCGCAGCTGCTCAAGGCCGTGGTCGAGCTGGACGCGCCCGCCTTCATCGTGGCCACGGACAACGGCATCCTGCACCGCATGCGCCAGCTCGCCCCGGGCAAGACGCTGATCGAGGCCCCCACCGCCGGCAACAGTGCCACCTGCAAGAGCTGCGCGCACTGCCCGTGGATGGCGATGAACGCGCTGCAGGGCGTGCTGGCCTGCCTGGAACAAGGCTCCGGCGAGATCCATGTGGACGAGGCCACGCGCCTGAAGGCCCACGGCTGCATCGACCGCATGCTGGATTTCGTCGCCCGTAACCCATCGGCCATCGCCAAACCGGCGCAGGGCTTCGTGCCCAACGTGGGCGCCGCCTGAGCGCCCTTGCCGCTTCCGTCGCTCTTTTGCTTCTTCCGAATCGCTGATCCCCATGTTCGACCACAACGAAACCCTGGCCGAGGCCCGTGCCCGCAACATCCGCGATGCCCTGTTCGAAGACGTGGGCGTGTGCGACTGGACGGCGGCCCTCGTCAAGCCCGGCCAGCGCGTCAAGGCCCGCCTGCTGGTGCGCGAAGAAGCCGTGCTGTGCGGCCGCGAGTGGTTCGAAGGCTGCCTGCGCGCGCTCGATGCGCAGGCCAGCATCGACTGGGCCTATGCCGAGGGTGACCGCATGGCCGCCGATACGCAGGTCTGCGCCATCGAGGCCGATGCGCGCGCCCTCCTCACCGCCGAGCGCCCGGGCCTGAATTTTTTGCAGACCCTGTCGGCCGTGGCCACGCTCACGCGCCAGCACATGGACGCCATCGAAGGTGCCTCGCCCAACCCACGCGGCTGCTCGGTGCTGGACACCCGCAAGACCCTGCCCGGCCTGCGCCTGGCCCAGAAGTACGCCGTGCGTGTGGGCGGAGGCGCCAACCAGCGCCTGGCCTTGTACGACGGCATTCTCATCAAAGAGAACCACATCGCCTCGGCCGGCAGCGTGACCGCCGCGCTGCGCAACGCCCAGGCCCTGGTGGCCGAGCAGGCCACACCCAAGGGTCACGACATCGGCATCCAGATCGAGGTGGAAACGCTCGACCAGTTGCGCGAGGCCCTGGGCGCCGGCGCCGTCAGCATCCTGCTGGACAACTTCGACACCGAGCTGATGCGCCAGGCCGTGGCCATCAACCAGGAGCTGACCGGTGGCCAAGCCCTGCTGGAAGCCTCGGGCAGCGTACAGCTCGACCAACTGCGCGGCATTGCCGCCACGGGCGTGGACCGCATCTCCATCGGCAAGCTGACCAAGGACGTGCGCGCCGTGGACTTCTCGCTGCGGGTGCTCGAACGCATCGCGTGAAGCCTGCCTGAAAGCCCGGCAGGAATCCCCAGACCAGGGGGATGGCGTCCGAACATCGGGCAAAGCGCGCATTCTTCACGGCATCGGGCCCACATGCTTGGGCCACACTGCGGCGTGAGCCTTCCATGGCTCGTGCCCGCATTCCGCCTTGCGTTCTGATCCCGTACCGCCGACGACGCCATGCCCGCCGACTTCCACACCCTGCGCAACTACTACGAGCGCCAGGTCATCGAATGCGTGAACGACCACGCGCCCAATTACCCCATGCTGAATGACGAGCAGCACCCGGACGTGGCCTGCGTGGCGCTGAACCGCCTGCCGCCGCGCTACATCCGCCACGAGGTGGATCTGGCCTTCTACCTGACAGAGAAAGAGCGCACGGAAAATGAACGCGTGATCGACGAGGCCGTGCGCTACGCCTTCGAGTTCGTACAGGCCCGCTTCGCGATGCGGGCGCGGCGCTGAGCCGACCCGGTCTTTTCGCTTTCAGCTTTCAAGCAGGCGCTCAGAGCGCCCGGTTGCGCGCCAGCGGCGGATTGCGCGCGAAGTAGCGCGTGATGCCCGTGGTCAGCGCATCGACCAGCTCCAGCTGGTAGTTCTCGTCCTGCAGCTTGCGCTCTTCATCCGGGTTGGAAATGAAGCCCGTCTCGACCAGGATCGAAGGAATATCGGGCGCCTTGAGCACCGCGAAGCCCGCCTGTTCCACATGCGATTTGTGCAGCTTGCCGACCTTGCCCAGGTGCCCCAGCACGACCTTGCCCAGCTTGAGGCTGTCCTTGATCTGCGCCGTGGTGGACATGTCCAGCATGGCCTTCATGACCTGGGCATCGCGTGACTTGACGTTGACACCCCCCACCAGATCGGACGAGTTTTCCTTGTTGGCGATCCAGCGCGCAGCCGCACTGGTGGCCCCGCCTTCTGACAGCGCGAACACCGACGCGCCCCGCGCCTGCGGATTCATGAACGCATCGGCGTGGATGGACACGAACAAGTCGGCCTGCACGCGACGCGCCTTGCGCACGCGGTCGTGCAGAGGCACGAAGTAGTCGGCCTCGCGCGTGAGCATGGCGCGCATGCCCGGCTGAGCATTGATGCGCGCGCGCAGCTTCATCGCGATGGCCAGGGCCACATCCTTCTCATGCAGGCCGCTGGGGCCAATGGCGCCAGGGTCTTCACCGCCATGGCCTGGGTCCAACGCCACGATCACCAGACGCTGTGCGCCCGATTTCAGCGCGGCGAGGTCATCGGCATCGTCATCGCCCGATCCGTTGGATGAACGCGGTGGCGGGGTCTTGGCCAGAGCCTTGTCACCGGCACGGTCCGAACCTTTGTCCGGCGTCTTGTCACCCGGCTTGCGGCGCAGGTCGGTGATGAAGTCGCCCAGCGCGTCGTTCAAGGCATCTGCCGCTTCTTTCGAGGCCGTGCTGGCACCGGCGGAGGATTGCGCACCGCTGGCCGTGCCGTCGGGTGCGGGCTGGGCTTGCGCCGATGCCGTGCCCGTGCCGGGCAATGCCGTGCCTGCAGACGTTGAGGGCGGGGCGCCCGCAGCAGAAGCGGCCCCTTCCGAAACACCCGCCCGGCCCGGAGCCCCCGTCTGCAAGGCCACGGCCGGATCGGCCTCCTGCGTGGGATACAGGTCGAAGACCATGCGGTACTGGTAGGCCGCCACCGGCGTCAGGCCGAAAACCTGCGGCTTCACGCCCTGCTTCAAGTCCAGCACCAGGCGCACCACGCCCGGCTTGTTCTGCCCGACGCGCACATGGGCGATGAAAGGGTCATCAGGGCGCACCTTGCGCACCAGATCACGCAGCTGGGGGCTGAGCTCCAGCCCGTCGATGTCGATGACCAAGCGATGCGGATTGGGCATCAGAAAATGCCTGGCCTTGAGCGCCACGTCGGATTCGAGCGTGACGCGGGTGTAGTCCTTGGCCGGCCACACGCGCACGGCCATCACATCGGCACCCCAGGCCAGTTGGGCCGGGCCCAAGGCCAGCAGCAGCGAGCCGCGCGCGCCAGCCGCCAGCACGCTGCGGCGGGTGATGCCAGCGTTCGTCGAGGCGTTGTCCAGTGCCTTGTTCAAGCTTTTCTTTTGGGGTGACTGATCCTGGCTCATGCCTTGTGGCCTCCCGCCGATGTCGATGCCGGCGCGCCCAGGGCCGACAAAATGCCCTGCCCTTGCGGCGTGCGTGTGCGCAACGCCACCTGGCGTGCGCCCTCGGCATCGGTGTCCAGGTCCATCATCAGATCGGCCGGCGGCAGCAGGCCAGCCGCCTTGTCGGGCCACTCCACGATCTTGAGACCGGGGCCGGCGAAGATGTCGCGAAAGCCCGCGTCCTCCCATTCGCGCGGGTCGGCGAAGCGGTAGAAATCGAAATGCCACACGGGCAGGCCTTGTGGTTCATAGGGCTCGACAACGGCGTAGCTCGGGCTTTTGATGCGGCCCTGGACACCCAGGGCGCGCAGCAGGTGCCGCGTGAAAGTGGTCTTGCCGGCACCCAGGGTGCCGCGCAGTTCGATCAGGACCGACGCCCCCTGCTGCAAGGCCGGCGTCAGCACGCGGGCCAGGGCCTGGGCGTCAAAAGCGCATTCGTCTTCGGTGGGCCAGTGCTGGCGCACGGTGGCCTCACCTGCGGTATCGGGTACGGCAAGGCGCGAGGCTGAATCCTTGGTCGTCGGGCTTGCTACGATCGTCACATGCATTCGGCCCCATCCCCGTCCCCCGCCGCTCCGGCTGGTCAATCGACCGGCCTGGCCCAGCCTGGCAACAACACCGGCTGGGACGCGCAGGACGTGATGGCGCAACTGCGGCACAAAGCCGCGATTCTGGGATTTTCTCAGATTGGCGTAGCAGGCGTGGACTTGTCAAGTGTTGAGCCCGCTTTTCAGGACTGGTTGTCTCGCGGCTTCCACGGCGAGATGCACTACATGGCCAGCCACGGGCTCAAGCGCGCTCGCCCGGCCGAACTGGTGCCAGGCACTGTGCGCGTGATCACGGCGCGCATGAACTACCTGCCCGCCAGCGTGCCGCCGGGCTGGCAGCGCATCGAGTGGGAGCGCGTGGACCGGCCCGATGCGGCCACGGTGTCCATGTACGCCCGAGGCCGGGACTATCACAAGGTGCTGCGCGCCCGACTGCAGAAGCTGGCCGATGAACTGGCGCTGCTGATCGGGCCCTACGGCTACCGCGTGTTCACCGACTCGGCCCCGGTGATGGAGGTGGAGCTGGCCAGCCGCAGCGGCCTGGGCTGGCGGGGCAAGCACACGCTGCTGCTGTCGCGCGAGGCCGGGTCCACGTTTTTTCTCGGCGAGATCTTCGTGGACGTGCCACTGCCGATCACCGAGCCCGAGACCGCGCACTGCGGCGCCTGCACCGCCTGCATCGACATCTGCCCCACGCAGGCCATCGTCGGTGAGAAGCTGGTGGATGCGCGGCGCTGCATCTCCTACCTGACCATCGAGCATGGCGGACCGATCCCGCTGGCGCTGCGCCCGCTGATGGGCAACCGCATCTACGGCTGCGACGACTGCCAACTGGCCTGCCCCTGGAACAAGTTCGCGCAACGCGCCAGCGTGCCTGATTTCGACGTGCGCCCCGCGCTCGACGGCCCGAGCTTGCTCGACCTCTGGGGCTGGGACGAAGCGCGCTTTCTGCGCCTGACCGAAGGCAGCCCGATCCGGCGCATCGGCTTCTCGCGCTGGCAGCGCAACATCGCGGTGGCCATGGGCAATGCCTTGCGCACACTGGCCGCCCGGGGCGCCAGTGCGCAAGATGTCCGCGTGGCCAACCTGAACGGCGCCTTGCACGCCTGGCTGCTCGCACCGCCCGTCGGCACGGACGTGGACCTGGTCGGCGAACATGTGCGCTGGGCCTTGAGCCAATGGCCCGCCACACCACAGACCGCCGAATGATCAAACACCCCACCCTGCTGCGCGGCCGCGGCGCCCACCAGCACAACAAGGTCAGCTTCATCGAGCTGTTCTTCGACCTGGTCTTCGTGTTCGCGATCACGCAGCTCTCGCACGCGCTGATCGCCGATTTCTCGCCGCAGGGTGCCTTGCGCGCGCTGATGCTGATGCTGGCCGTGTGGTGGGTGTGGATCTTCACCACCTGGGTGACCAACTGGCTGGACCCGGATCGCTCGCCGGTGCGCGTGGCCATGATGGCCCTGTCGCTGGCCGGCCTGGTGCTGGCCGCGAGCATCCCGCAGGCCTTCGCCGAACGCGCCCCCGTGTTCGCCTGCACCTACGTGGCCATGCAGGTGGGCCGTTCGCTGTTCTTTCTGTGGGCCGTGCGCGGACACCCGGGCATGGTCCGCAACTTCCAGCGCATCCTGGCGTGGCTGATGGCAGGTGCCGTGTGCTGGCTGGCCGGCGCCTGGACCGACGAGCAGACGCGGCCGATCTGGTGGGCCGCGGCGCTGGTGATCGAGTACCTGTCGCCCTCGCTGGGCTTTCACGTGCCAGGCCTGGGCCGATCGGCCACCACCGATTGGGACGTGGACGGCGCGCACCTGTCCGAGCGCTGCGGCCTGTTCATCATCATCGCGCTGGGCGAATCGGTGCTGGTGACGGGCGCCACCTTCGCGGGCATGGACTGGACGCCCGAGGCCATCACGGCCATGGTCGCGTCCTTCGTGGGCTCACTGGCGATGTGGTGGCTGTACTTCGACGCCACGGCCGACATCGCCTCGCACCAGATCGAGCATGCCAACGACCCGGGCCGGCTGGCACGCCTGGGCTACACCTACCTGCACCTGTTCTTCGTGGCCGGCATCATCGTGTCGGCCGTGGCCGACGAGTTCGTGCTGCACCACCCGATGGGCCACACCGCGCCCGCCACGGCGGTGGCGGTGATCGGCGGCACGCTGGCCTACCTGATGGGCGGGCTGCTGTTCCGGCGCGTGGTGATGGGGCATTGGTCCGGCGCCTGCGTGCTGGGCATGGCCGTGCTGGTGGCGCTCGGACTCACCGCGGAACACTGGCCGCCGCTGGCACTGGCCACCGGCTCGTCCGTGGTGCTGGTGGCCATCGCGGTGTGGGAGGCGCGCAACCGGGCGCGCTGCCTGCCCACCTCAGCCACCGGGCACTGATCAGCTGTTGACCAGCACCAGCTTGCCGCGCACCTGGCGCGAGCCCATCAGCGTGAAGGCTTCTTTCAGCTGCGACATCGGCAGCTTGTGCTCGATCAGCGGCTTGATCTTGCCTTCCATGTACCAGGCGGCCAGCTGCATCAGGCTGGCGGCGTTGTTCTGCGGCTCGCGCTTGGCGAACTCGCCCCAGAACACGCCCAGCACCGACGCGCCCTTGAGCAGCGGCAGGTTCAGCGGCAGCGAAGGGATCTCGCCGTTGGCGAAGCCCACCACCAGGTAACGGCCACGCCAGGCGATGGAGCGGAAAGCCGCCTCGGTGAAGTCACCGCCCACCGGGTCGTAGACCACGTCGGGGCCTTTGCCGCCGGTCAGCGTCTTGAGCTCGTCGCGCAGGTTCTGCGTGCTGTAGTTGATGACTTCGTCGGCGCCCAGGGTCTTGCACAGCGCGAGCTTCTCATCGGTCGACGCAGCCGCGATCACCTTGGCACCGGCAGCCTTGGCGATCTGGATCGCGGCCGTGCCCACGCCACCGGCGGCGCCCAGCACCAGCACCGTCTCACCGGCCTTGAGCTGGGCGCGGTCGACCAGGCCATGGTAGGTCGTGCCATAGGTGCACAGGAAAGCGGCGCCATCTTCGAAACTGAAGGCGGGCGGCAGCGGCATCAGCACGGCAGCCGGCGCGATGGTGTGCGTGCCGAAGCCGCCCGTGCCCGCGAAGCCCGCCACGTGCGAGCCCACGGCCAGGTGCTTGACGCCCTCGCCCACGGCTTCGACCACGCCGGCGAACTCGGCGCCGGGCACAAAGGGCAGCGGCGGCTTCATCTGGTACTTGCCTTGAACGATCAGCAGATCCGGGAAGTTCAGGCTGGCGGCCTTGATGGCCACGCGCACCTCGCCCTTGCCGGGCTCGGGCGTGGGCGCCTCTTTCCAGTTCAGGGCGTCAGGGCCGTCGAGCGTTTCGCAGAACCAGGCTTGCATGGGGTCGTCTCCAGTCGTCGTTCGGGTTGTGGAAAGAAAGGGGCAGCCCAGGTCACACCGGCTGCTTGGTGAAGGTATTGCACTGGGCTGTGTCGCCCGATTCGAAGCCGCGCTTGAACCAGCGCACGCGCTGCTCGCTGCTGCCGTGGGTGAAGCTCTCGGGCACCACGCGGCCCTGCGATTTCTTCTGCAGCGTGTCGTCGCCGATCTGCGCGGCGGCGTTCAGGGCCTCGTCGATGTCGCCTTGCTCCAGGATTTGCTTGCTGCGCTCGGCGTGGTGAGCCCACACGCCGGCGAAGCAGTCGGCCTGCAGCTCCAGGCGCACGCTCGCCGCGTTGTACTGGGCCTGGCTGACGCGACCGCGCAATTGCTCCATCTTGGCCGAGGTGCCCAGCAGGTTCTGCACGTGGTGGCCCACCTCGTGCGCGATCACGTAGGCCTGGGCGAAATCGCCGGGCGCGCCCAGGCGGTCACGCAGGGTGTCGTAGAAATCCAGATCGATGTAGACCTTGTGGTCGGCCGGGCAGTAGAACGGGCCCATGGCCGATTCGCCCTGGCCGCAGGCCGTGCGCGTGGCGCCCCGGAACAGCACCAGGCGCGGATCTTCGTACTGGCGTCCCGCCTGTTGGAACTGCTCGCGCCACACGTCTTCGGTGTCGGCCAGCACGGTGGCGACGAAGGCTTTTTGCGGGTCGTCCTTGCCCGAGCCTTGGGCCGAAGGCGTCTGCGCCGGGCGCGACTGCGTCTGGATCTGGCCACCGCCGCCGCTGAGCATGCTCAGCACCGTGAGCGGGTTCACGCCCAGCACGTAGCTGGCCACCAGGGCGATCACCACGGTGCCCAAGCCGATGCCCCGCCCGCCGATGGGCAGGCCGAAGCCACCGCCGCCCGACGATCCCTCGTCGCGCAGATCATCCACGTTGTCGCTCTGTCGTTGACCTTGCCAGCGCATGGGGACTCCTCGTAGCGCTGCCGCCCATTCAACGCCCGACGGGCCGGATGGCGGAAGCGGCGCGCTCGCTCGGCGCGCTGGCTGGGGATGTTAGCAGCGCGGCCGCCACGCCGGAACGCCGTGGGCTTTCAAGGCGGGCCGTAGAATCGGCCGATCATGGTGAGAGAACAATCCGCCGGGGCCGCGCCCCTTCCCGTCGTCATCATCGGGGCCGGCCTGGCCGGTCTGACGGTGGCCCTGCACCTGGCAGAGACCCAGCCCGTCGTGGTGCTGGCCAAGCGCCACCTCGAAGAAGCCGCCACGGCCTGGGCGCAAGGCGGCATCGTGGGCGTGCTGGGCAGCGACGACAGCATCGCCTCGCACGTGCGCGACACGCAGGACGCTGGCGCCGGCCTGGTCGATGAGAACGCGGCCGAGTTCATCGCCGAGCACAGCGCCGCCGCCGTCGAATGGCTGGTGGCCCGGGGCGTGCCTTTCTCGCCGGACCCCGAAGGCCCGCTGGGCCTGCACCTCACGCGCGAAGGCGGCCACGCCGTGCGCCGCATCGCCCACGCAGCCGATGCCACCGGCAAGGCCATCCACGACGTGCTGCTGGCCGAGGTCAAGCGCCACCCCAACATCACGCTGCGTGAGAAGTGGATGGCGCTGGACCTGATCACCAACCGCCACCTCAAGCGCAGCGGCGTGATCCAGCAGGGCGAGCCCCAGCGCTGCCATGGTGTCTACGCGCTCGACATCGACAGCCAGCGCGTCGAAACCCTGCCGGCCGCGGCCGTGGTGCTGGCCACCGGCGGCGTGGGCAAGGTCTACCGCTACACCAGCAACCCGGACACCTCCACGGGCGACGGCATCGCCATGGCCTGGCGCGCCGGCTGCCGGGTGGGCAACATGGAGTTCATCCAGTTCCACCCGACCTGCCTGTACCACCCGCAAGAGCGCAGCTTCCTGATCACCGAGGCCATGCGCGGCGAAGGCGCCCACCTCAAGCTGCCCGACGGCACGCGCTTCATGCCCGCGCACGACGAGCGCGGCGAGCTGGCCCCGCGCGACATCGTCGCCCGCGCCATCGACTTCGAGATGAAGAAGCACGGCCTGGACTACGTGCTGCTGGACGCCACCCACCTGGGCGAGGCCTTCCTGAAGGAGCACTTCCCGACCATCCACGCGCGTTGCCTGTCATTGGGCATCGACATCGCCCGCCAGCCCATCCCGGTGGTGCCGGCGGCACACTACACCTGCGGCGGCGTGGTCACCGACCTGAGCGGCCGCACCGACCTGCCCGGCCTGTACGCCGTGGGCGAGACCAGCTACACCGGCCTGCACGGCGCCAACCGCCTGGCCAGCAATTCACTGCTGGAATGCGTGGTGCTGGGCCGCACCTGCGCCAACGACATCGAGCGGCAGATCCCGACGCGCACGCCCACCCTGCCAGGCTGGGACGAGAGCCAGGTGTCCGATGCCGACGAAGAAGTCGTGATCTCGCACAACTGGGACGAACTGCGCCTGGTGATGTGGAACTACGTGGGCATCGTGCGGACCACGCGCCGCCTGGAGCGCGCGCTGCACCGCATCAAGCTGCTGCGCAGCGAGATCGACGACTACTACGCCGCCTTCAAGGTGACGCGCGACCTGCTGGAGCTGCGCAACCTGGTCGATTGCGCCGAGCTGATCGTCCGCTCGGCCCTGTCGCGCCAGGAGAGCCGCGGGCTGCATTTCAGCCGCGACTACCCGCGCACCCTGCCGGTGAGCTTCCCGACCATTCTGTGCAAGAAGCCGAAGAAGAAGGACGCCTGGCTGCCCTGAGCGGGCCGGCCAGCGCTGTTGCTCGGGATCAGGCCGCCGCCTGAGCCCGACGCGCCTTCCAGGCGCCGAAGATGGCGATGAGGCCAGGGATCAGGATCAGCGCCCAGATGATCTTGCTCAGGTGCTGCTGCACCAGCGGGATGTTGCCGAACAGGTAGCCCACCGTCGTCAAACCCAGCACCCAGATCAGCGCGCCCACCACGTTGAACATGGTGAAGGTGGCCCGGTTCATCTGCGCGACGCCGGCCACGAAAGGCGCGAAGGTGCGCACGAATGGCATGAAACGCGCCAGGATGATGGTGATGCCGCCGTGCTTCTCGTAGAAGCTGTGCGCCGCATCGAAGGCCTTGCGGTTGAACCAGCGCGAGTTGTCCCACTGGAACACCTTGGGCCCGATGGTGCGGCCGATGGTGTAGTTGACCTGATCCCCCAGGATCGCAGCCACCAGCAGCACGGCCATGGCCACCGGCAGGCTCATGACGCCCGTGCCGGCCAGCGCCCCCACCATGAAGAGCAGCGAATCGCCCGGCAGGAAGGGCATCACCACCAGGCCGGTTTCGACGAACACGATCAGGAACAGCAGGGCGTAGATCCACATGCCGTAGTCGCGCACGAACTCGGCCAAGTGCTGGTCCACGTGCAGGATGAAGTCGATCAGGAAAAGTGCGATGTCCATGGCGCCCGATTATGACCGCGCCTTTTACAATCGAGCCCATGACCCCAGAGCGCCCCCCCCGAGCGAGTATCCGCGAGCTGCCCGACGAGCTGATCAGCCAGATCGCCGCCGGCGAGGTGGTCGAGCGCCCCGCCTCGGTGGTGCGCGAACTGGTGGACAACGCACTCGACGCGGGTGCCAGCCAGATCACCGTCAAGCTGATGGCTGGCGGCGTGCGCCAGATCCTGATCGAGGACGATGGCTGCGGCATTCCGGTCGATGAAATGCCGCTGGCCCTCAAGCGCCACGCCACCAGCAAGATCCGCTCGCTGGGCGACCTGGAAAGCGTGCTGACCATGGGTTTCCGGGGGGAGGCGCTGGCCGCCGTGTCCTCGGTGGCCGAGATGGCGATCTCCAGCCGCACGGCCAGCGACGCGCACGCCAACCGGCTGGACGCCCGCTCCGGCGAGCTGACCCCGGCCGCGCGCGGCGTGGGCACCAGCGTCGAGGTGCGCGAACTGTTCTTCAACACCCCGGCGCGGCGCAAGTTCCTCAAGTCCGAAAACACCGAGTTGGCGCATTGCGTGGACGCGGTGCGTCGGCACGCCCTGGCCCGGCCCGACGTGGGCTTCGCCGTGTGGCACGAGGGCAAGCTGATCGAACAATGGCGCGCCGGCGACCAGGAGCAGCGCCTGCGCGACGTGCTGGGCGACGCCTTCGTGCGCGACAGCCGCCCGGTGGATTGGCAGATCGGCCCCGTGCGCGTGACCGGCCGCGCCGGCATCCCCGACGCCGCCCGCTCGCGCGCCGACCTGCAGTACTGCTACGTGAACGGCCGCTTCGTGCGCGACAAGCTGCTGGTGCACGGCGTGCGCTCCGCCTATGAAGACGTGCTGCACGGTCACCGCCAGCCGGTGTACGCGCTGTTCATCGAGATCACGCCGGAATTGGTCGATGTGAACGTGCACCCGACCAAGATCGAGGTGCGCTTCCGCGATGGTCGGGCGGTGCATCAGGCGGCGCGCAAAGCCGTGGAGGCCGCGCTGGCCGTGTCGCGTGCGGGCCTGGGCGCAGCCACTTCGCAGGATGCCGTGCCCGCTGGCGACGCCACCCCGCTGCCCGCGACCGGCACCGATGGCCCCGCCGTGGTCGAGCCGCTGCCAACCACTCAGCAGGACCGCCTGCCCTGGGGCGCCATCCAGCAGAACACGCAGGCCTTGAATGGCGTGAGGCGTGCGCCGGGTGGCTTCGGTGAAGCGGCACCGCAGCAGCGCTGGGCCGGCTGGCCTGCCGCGAGCTTCCTGGGCGATGGTGCCGCCACGACCGAAGCGCGTCGCGGCGATCCGGCCGGCAATGACGACGGCACCGTGCCGACAGCCCGCGAACGCGCGCCGCTGGAAGGCTGGATGCCGCGCACGGCGCCCGTGGACGTGCCTGCGGAAGTGCCCGCCGACCAGCACGCGGCTTCAGGCGTCGCCACACAACGCGATGAGGTCAACGCCGAACTGCGCACCGAATCGCGCCCGGCGGCCTATGCGCCCGCCAGCAACCTGGCACCTCGCACCGCACCAGCGGCGGCCCCATCGCTGCCGCCCCGGCCCCTGGACGCCAAACCCGCCCAGCCGCTGGCCTCGCATGCCCCCGAAGACTGGCCCCTGGGCCGCGCCATCGCACAGATCGGCGGCATCTACGTGCTGGCCGAGAACGCCCAGGGCCTGGTCATCGTGGACATGCATGCCGCGCACGAGCGCATCGTCTACGAGCGCCTGAAAAGCCAGATCGCGCAGGACGCCCTGCCCGCCCAACCCCTGCTGATCCCGGTCACCTTCTCGGCCACGCCCACCGAGATGGCCACCACTGAAAGCCACCGCGACGCACTGAACGCCGTGGGACTGGACGTCGGCCCGCTCGGCCCGAACACCCTGGCCGTGCGCTCGCGCCCCATGGCACTGGACCAGGCCGACCTGGTCGAGCTGACCCGCTCGGTGCTGGCCGAGCTGTCCGGCTTCGACGCCAGCCAGGTGGTGCAGCGCGCCCAGCACGAACTGCTGGCCACCATGGCCTGCCATGGCGCCGTGCGCGCCAACCGCCGCCTGACCATCGCCGAGATGAACGCGCTGCTGCGCGACATGGAAGCCACCGAGCGCGCCGACCAGTGCAACCATGGCCGCCCCACGTGGCGGCAGGTCACCGTGGCCGAGCTCGACAACCTGTTCCTGCGCGGCCGCTGATGTCCGCCGCCTGCCCCTTTTCCCCTGCATCCAACGACCATGAGCGAACGCCGCAAACTGAGCCTGAGCGCCCCCGCCAAGGAGGCCGATGCCTCCACGCCCCGGCGCAAGCCCGTGCGGCCCAATGCGCCCATCGTGCGCGACCGCGTGCGCCGTGCCCCGCCCGACTCGGATGCGTCCACCCCGCAAGCCGCCCCGGCTGAAGGATACGAGCGACCACGCAGCGAAGCGCCACGCGGTGAGCGAGGTCCCCGTGATGAGCGCAGTGGATACGGTGACCGCGGTGAGCGCCGCGACGGCCCGCGCGCAGAACGCCCGCGCAACGATGCGCCGCGTTCTGCCCCACGTGGTGGGGACCGGGGCCCACGCGCCGAGGGCCGCCCGCAGGACCGAGGACAAGACCGTGATCGCCACCAGGGCCGCGACCGCCGAGCCGATGGCCCGCGCGATGCGCGATCACCTGGCCGCAACCCACGCTCGCCACGCGACAACTACGACGCAGAGTCCCAACCCACGCAGCGCCGCGCACCGATCGAGACGCCCCGCCAAGCCCCTGAAGACGGCCGCGTGCGCCTGTCCAAGCTGATGAGCGAGCAAGGCCTGTCCTCGCGCCGCGAAGCCGACGACTGGATCGCCGAAGGCTGGGTCAGCGTCGATGGCGAGGTGGTCACCGAACTGGGCACCCGCGTGTGGCCGCACCAGACCATCACCGTCGACCAGCGCGCGCGCACCGAGCAGTCGCAGCGCGTCACCATCCTGCTGAACAAGCCCATCGGCTATGTCAGCGGCCAGGCCGAGGATGGCTACGACCCCGCCGTCGTGCTGATCCGCCCGGAGAACCGCTGGGCCGACGACAAGGCGCCCTGGCAGCTCACGCGCGGCCACCTGCACAAGCTGGCGCCTGCGGGCCGCCTGGACATCGATTCCACCGGCCTGCTGGTGCTCACGCAGGATGGCCGCATCGCGCGCCAACTGATCGGCGAGGACGCCATCGTCGAGAAGGAATACCTGGTGCGCGTGCAGAGCATGGCGCAGCCCGATGCGGAGAACGTCTCCGCCCTGCTGCCCGAAGACCAGTTGGAACTGCTGCGCCACGGCCTGATGCTGGATGGCAAGCCGCTCAAGCCCGCCAAGGTGTCCTGGCAGAACGAGCAGCAACTGCGCTTCGTGCTGCGCGAAGGCAAGAAGCGGCAGATCCGACGCATGTGCGAGCAGGTCGGCCTGAAGGTGACCGGCCTCAAGCGCGTGCGCATGGGCCAGGTGGTGCTGGGCAAGCTGCCCGTGGGGCAGTGGCGCTTCCTGGGCCCCCATGAGCGCTTCTGACACACCTGCCGCCGCACTGCCGCCGCACTGGGTGGTGGTGCTGACGCTGTCGCTGCTGCTGGGCCTGCAGCCGGTGGCCACCGACCTGTACCTGCCTGCCCTGCCGCAGATGCCCGCCTCGCTCGGTGTGAGCGCGGCCGCGGTGCAGTGGACGCTCTCGGTGCTGGTGCTGGCCTTCGGCATCGCGCAGCTGTTCTGGGGGCCGGTGTCCGACCGACTGGGCCGACGGCCTGTGCTGATGGCCGGGCTATCACTCTTCGTGCTGGCCAGCGTCGTCACCGTGGCCGCGCCCAATCTGAGCGTGCTGGTCGTGGCGCGCGCCGTGCAGGGCGTCGGCCTGGCCGCCGGCCTGGTCTGCGCCCGCGCGATGATCCGGGATCTGTACACGCCCGATGTGGGCGCGCACGTGCTGGCGCAAGGCCTGAGCGGGCTGGGCGTGATCGCCCTGGTCGGCCCCGTCATCGGCGGGCTCACGGCCGCCAGCCTGGGCTGGCGCGCCACGCTGGCCCTGCTGGGCCTGTTCGCGCTGGCCGCCCTGATCTTCATCTGGCGCCGCCTGCCTGAAACGCTGCCCGAGCACCGGCGCCAGCAGGGCCTGAGCGTGGCTGAACGCCTGCGCCAATGGCAAGGCATCGTCCGCCAGCCCATGTTCCGGGCCTACACAGCGCTCACCTCGTCCACCTACGGCGGGCTTTACGTGTTCCTGGCCGCGTCGTCTTTCGCCTTCATCGAGGTGCTGCATGTCAGCCGGCCGGTGTTCGGGCTGGTGATGGCGTCCATGTCGATGTTCTACCTGGGCGGCACGCTGCTGTGCCGTCGCTGGCTTCCCCACCGAGGCCTGACGGGCACGGTGCGCGTGGGCGCGGGCTGTTCGCTCACCGGCGGGCTGTGGTGCGCCGCCACCTCCGCGTGGACGCTGCTCACCGATCACACACCATCGCCCTGGGCCGTGATGCCCGGCCTGTGGATCTACGCCATCGGCCACGGCATGCACCAGCCTTGCAGCCAGGCTGGCGTGGTCGCGTCCTTTCCGCGCCAGGCGGGCGCGGCCTCGGCGTTGTCGGGCTTCGTGATGTGCTGGATCGCCTTCGGCATCAGTGCGGTGCTGGCCGTGTGGATGAAGACGCCCGGCCTGGCCGGCACCCTGCACCCGCTGACCCTGGGCGTGGCCCTGGGTGGCGCGATCACGGCCTGGGTGGCGCTGGGCCTGGTGCAGCGCCATGGTCGCCCGGTGCCCGAC
The DNA here is from genome assembly GCA_019112875.1 of Candidatus Aquabacterium excrementipullorum. Taxonomy (GTDB): domain Bacteria; phylum Pseudomonadota; class Gammaproteobacteria; order Burkholderiales; family Burkholderiaceae_C; genus Aquabacterium; species Aquabacterium excrementipullorum. Next base: position 9,124 of record DXIO01000036.1, on the reverse strand, counting down.
GCGCCTGCCGATGAGCAGACAGCCTCATGAACACGCCCACCGCGCCCCAAGGCCTCACCATGCCCGAGCAGGACGACAGCTTCGCTCCGCTGATCCTGGCCGGCCCCACCGCCTCGGGCAAGACCGCGCTGGCCCTGGCCCTGGCCGAGCACCTGCCGCTGGAGATCATCAGCGTCGATTCGGCCCTGGTCTACCGCGACATGGACATCGGCACGGCCAAGCCCAGCGCCGATGAACTGGCCCGCGTGCCGCACCATTTGATCGACATCATCGACCCGGCCGAGAGCTACAACGCCGCTCGCTTCGTGCAGGACACGCACCGCCTGATGGGCGAGATCCGCGCGCGCGGCAAACTGCCGCTGCTGGTCGGCGGCACGATGCTTTACATCAAGGCCCTGCTCGATGGGCTGGACGACATTCCCTCCGCCTCGCCCGAGGTGCGTGCCATGCTGGATGCGCGCGCGGCGGCAGAAGGCTGGCCTGCCATGCATGCTGAGCTGACCCTCGTCGACCCGCTCACCGCCGCGCGGCTGCCACCCAACGACGCCCAGCGTATCCAGCGGGCGCTGGAGGTCTGGCACACCACCGGCCGGCCGATCTCGGATTTCCAGCGCCGCCACCGTGCGGAGAACGCGGAAACCGAACAGGCAGCCAAGCCACAAGGTCTGCTGCTCTCAATGGAGCCCACGGACCGCGCCTGGCTGCACGGTCGCATCAACCTGCGCTTCACCCAGATGATGGACCAGGGCCTGATCGACGAGGTTCAACGCTTGCGCCAGCGGCCAGACCTGCACCTGGGCCTGCCCTCCATCCGCTGCGTGGGCTACCGGCAGGTGTGGGAGGCGCTCGACGAAGGTCTGGACCTGCACAACCCGAAGATCCGCGCCGACGTGGCGGAGCGAGGCGCCGCCGCCACGCGCCAACTGGCCAAGCGCCAGATCACGTGGCTGCGCTCCATGCCATGGCGGCATGTGCTGCCTTGCGATCAGGGCATCGATGTGAATGACGTCGTTCAGCTGATCCGGCAGGCCACGGCGGCCTAGGCCTCAGAAGGACTCCCAGTCCTCTTCGCGGGCAGCGGGCTTGGCCGTCGCCGGCAGCGCTGCCTGCTTGGGCGCAGCAGCCACCGCGGCAGGCCGGCTGGCCGCCACCGCCTTGGGCACCGCCTGCGTCACCGCCGGCTTGCGGATCGCGCCATTGGCCGGCGCCGGCCGATGCGACGGCGCCCTCACCTGCGCCACCGCGCCGTGGTGGCCCACATTGAACACGCTGACGACCTCGCTCAGGCGGTGGGCCTGATCGCGCAGTGAACTGGCGGCCGCGGCGGATTCCTCCACCAGCGCCGCGTTCTGCTGCGTCATCTGGTCCAGGTGGGTCACGGCGGTGTTGACCTGGCCGATGCCGTCGCGCTGCTCGGAGGCCGCCGCCGCGATCTCGCCCATCAGGTCGGTCACGCGCTGCACGCTGTTCACGATCTCCTGCATCACCGTGCCGGCATCGCCCACCAGGCGCGCGCCGGATTCCACCGTGTCCACCGAATCGCCGATCAGGGCCTTGATCTCCTTGGCGGCTTGTGCGCTGCGTTGCGCCAAAGTGCGCACCTCGCCCGCCACCACCGCGAAGCCACGGCCCTGCTCGCCGGCCCGCGCCGCCTCCACGGCCGCATTCAGCGCCAGGATGTTCGTCTGGAAGGCGATGCCATCGATCACCGTGATGATGTCGGCGATCTTCTTGGACGATGAGGTGATCTGCGCCATGTTGGACACCACCTGGCTGACCACGTCGCCGCCACGCCGCGCCGCCTCGGCCGCACCGCTGGCCAGTTGGTTGGCCTGACGCGCCGTGTCGGCCGACTGGCTGACGGTGCCGGTGAGCTCCTCCATCGACGAGGCCGTCTGCTGCAGGCTGGAGGCCGTCTGCTCCGTGCGGGCCGACAGATCCTGGTTGCCCGTGGCGATCTCGGCCGACGCCGTGGACACCGATTCCACGCCATTGCGCACCTCGGTCACCAGGGTGCGCAGGCGCTCCACCATGGCCGCCAGGGCCCGCGTGAGCTGGGCGATCTCGTCACGGCCCTCAGCCGCCAGGGTGTGGGTCAGGTCGCCCTCGGCCACACCCTGCGCCAGGTTCACGGCTCGCTGCAGCGGCACCGCAATGGCATTGGAGATCACCCATCCCAGCGCCACGGCCGTGCCCACGGCCAGCACCAGCAGCACGATCACGAAGGTGCGGCTGTTCTGGTAGACGCGCTCGGCGGTCTGGCTGGCTTCCTCGGCCTGCTTGCCATTGAACTCGGCCAGTGCACGCGTGGATTCGGCCACCGCATCGAACAGTTTTGATCCGTCCAGCACCAGCTCAACGGCTTTGGCCTGATCGCCCGCGATCACCGCCTGACGCACCTCATCGCTGCGGGCCAGGTACACGGCCCAGCGATCCTGGAAGTTCTTGAACAGCCCCCGCTCCTCGTCGGTGGTCATGAACTCGGAGTAGCTCTTGGCGTGCTTGGCCACCGTGTCCCTGGCCTCGGGCAGGCGGTCCAGGTATTTCTGTCGGTCGGCCTCGGTGGTATGCAGCAGGCGGTACTCGCGCGTGCGGTAGCGCGTGGCGGATTCGGCCACCAGCAGCGCATCACGCACACCGCTGATGTTGTAGGTGACGATGGCGCTCGCCTGGTCCTTCACCTTGGACAGCTGCACCATCGACAGGATGCCGACGATCAGCATGCCCAGCACGATCAGCCCGAAGCCCAGCGTCAGCTTGCCCTTGAGCGGCAGGTTGGAGAGGAATTTCATGGTCGGCCCCCAGGGCGTTGAAGCGCCCCGTCACGTTAGTTGGATGGCGCGCACACCCGCCCGCACCATGGCTACTGCCCCTCCATTTGTCCATGCCATCCCAGCATACAGAAGGTAGAGAAAAACGGTCAAGCACTGTCAAATGATGGCCAGGCGCCCTGGACATGCCGACAAGACGACCAAAAAGAAAACGCCCCACGAGGGGGCGTTCCTGCTCGGTTCCAGCAAGGTGCCGGTCAGTGCGCGCCGCCGGCATCCGCCGCGGCCCCGCCCTTGACCGGACGCGCCAGCCACAGCAGCGGGATCAGCGCCGCGAACAGCCAGGCCGAGACCATGAAGACGTCATCGGCCGCCATCGTGAAGGCCTGCTGGTCGATCAGCCGGTTGATCTGAGCCGCCGCCTGGTCGAAGGTCAGGCCCGCCTTGGTGAGCATGTCCAGCGTGCCGGCCATGGTCGGGTCGGTGCTGGTCAGGCGCTCCGTCATGTGGGCGTGGTGCATGGTGGCCCGGTTGTCCCACAGCGTGGTCACGATCGAGGTGCCCATGGCGCCCGCCGTGATCCGCGCGAAGTTGCTCAGGCCCGAGGCCGAAGGGATCTGGTCAGGTCGCAAGCCCGACAGCGTGATCGCGCTCAGCGGCACGAAGAAGAAGGCCATCGCCGCACCCTGGATGATCGTGGGGATCATGATCGTCTGCAGGTCGGTTTGCACCGTGAAGTGCGAGCGCATCCACAGCACCAGCGCGAAGACCACGAAGGCCACGGTGGCCAGCCGGCGCGGATCGACCTTGCCCACGTTCTTGCCCACCATCGGCGACAGGATGATGGCCAACACGCCCACCGGCGCCAGCGCGATGCCCGCCCAGGTGGCCGTGTAACCCATGAACTGCTGCAGCCACAGCGGCAGCAGCACCACGTTGCCGAAGAACAGCATGTAGGCCACGGACAGCGTCAGCGTGCCGAGCAGGAAGTTGCGCCCCTTGAACAACCGCAAGTTGACGATGGGGTGCTCTTCCGTGAGCTCCCAGGCCACGAAGAGCACGAAGCCCACCAAGGCCACCACCGCCAGCGCCACGATCTGGCCGCTCTCGAACCACTCCAGCTCCTTGCCCTTGTCGAGCATGATCTGGAGCGAGCCGACCCACAACACCAGCAGGCCCAGGCCCACCGTGTCGATCGGCAGCTTGCGCGTGGGGGTGTCGCGCTTGGCATAGATGCGCCAGGCGACCGCCGCAGCCAGCAGGCCCACCGGCACGTTGATGTAGAAGATCCACGGCCAGGTCATGTTGTCGGTGATCCATCCCCCCAACAAGGGCCCGGTCACCGGGGCGACAAGCGTGGTCATGGCCCATAAGGCGAGCGCCATCCCCGCCTTCGCAGGCGGGTAGCTGGCCAGCAGCAGGGTCTGCGACAGCGGGATCATCGGGCCGGCGACCAGGCCTTGCAGCACGCGGAAGCCGATCAGGGCCTCGAGCGACGGCGCGAAGCCGCACAGCCACGAGGCCAGCACGAACAGCAGCACGCTGCCCACGAACAGGCGCACCGCGCCGAAGCGCTGCGTGAGCCAGCCCGTGAGCGGCACCGAGATGGCGTTGGCCACGCCGAAGCTGGTGATCACCCAGGTGCCCTGGGTGGGGCTCACGCCCAGGTCACCCGAGATGGCCGGCAGCGACACGTTCGCGATGGACGAATCCAGCACGTTCATGAAGGTGGCCAGCGACAGGGCCAGCGTGCCCAGGGCCAGCGTGCCGCCGGTCAGCGGCGCCGGAGCCGCTTGAGCGGGAGACGAAGCGGCGCTCATGATCAGGCGCCGGGAACGGCGGCGGGCTTGGTGCTGGCGCGCTGCAGGGCAGCGGCGCGGGCCTGGCTGGCGTTGCTGGCCAGGTTGGCATGCGAGGCGGCCGCGGCGGAGATGCCGGCGTTGGACGCGATGATGCGGGTCACGCGCTCATCGGCTTCCTTCTGCACGCCGTCGAACACCGCGGTCTGGGCCACGGGCTGCTGGCGCGTGGCCTCGACGAGCAGCGGCCCGTCCTGCTTGGTGATGTCCACCGTGGCTTCCATCGACAGGCCCACGCGCAGCGGGTGCTTCTTCACCTCTTCGGCATCGAGCGCGATGCGCACGGGCACGCGCTGCACCACCTTGATCCAGTTGCCCGTGGCGTTCTGCGCGGGCAGCAGCGCGAAGGCCGCACCGGTGCCAGCGCCCAGGCCGGCCACCTTGCCGCGGTATTCCACCTTGGTGCCGTACACGTCGGCGGTCAGCGTCACGGGCTGGCCCAGGCGAATGTTCTTGAGCTGGCTTTCCTTGAAGTTGGCGTCCACCCAGACGTTGTCCAGCGTCACCAGCGACATCAGCGGCGCGCCGGCCTGCACGCGCTGGCCGACCTGCACGCTGCGGCGCGCGATCATGCCGTTGATGGGCGCGACCAGGTCGGAGCGCTTGAAGGCCAGGTAGGCCTCGCGCACACGGGCGGCGGCGCGCAGCACGTTGGGATGGTCCTGCACGGTGGTGCCATCGGTCAGGGCGCGGTTGGAGGTGGCCTGCTCGCGCGCGCCGGCCAGGGCGGATTGCGCGGCCACCAGCGCGCTCTTGGCCGCAGCCAGTTGCGTCTGCGCGTGGTTGAACTCTTCCTTGCCCACGGCACCGGTGGCCACCAGCGGTGCGCGGCGGTTCACGTCGTCCTGCGCCTTGGCGACATCGCTCTGCACCTTGGCCACGTCGGCCTCGCGCAGGGCCACCTGGGCGGCCAGCGTGGCGTTGTTGGCGAACACGGTGCGCACTTCGCGCACGGTCTGCGCCAGTTGTGCCTCGGCCTGGTCCAGCGCCACGCGGGCATCGGCCGGGTCCAGGCGCACCAGCAACTGGCCGGCCTTGACCACGTCGGTGTCGTCGGCCTGGATGGCCAGCACGGTGCCGCCGACCTGCGGCGTGATCTGCACCACGTTGGCCTGCACGTAGGCGTTGTCGGTGCTCTCGATGTGGCTGCTCACCAGCCACCAGTGGATGCCCCAGGCCACGCCGGCCACGAGGACGACGCCGCCGATGATCTTGAGGGCCTTCTGGCGCTTGGGGTTGGCCGGTGCAGCGGCCACGGGAGTGTTCGGGTTGCTCATGGATGCATCACTTCAGAGAAAGCTTGGCCGTGGTGTCGACGGGCGCACCGCCTTGAACTGCGAGGGCGTTGGGGGCAGGCCAATGTCCCCCCAGGGCCTTGATGAAGCTGACGCGGTTGTCCACGGCACGGGCGCGCAGGTCCACGCCCAGGCGGCGCTGGTTGAGCACCGCCGATTCGGCGCTGAGCACCGTGAGGTAGGGGCCCAGGCCCGCGCGGTAGCGCTGCAGGGCCAGGTCGTAGGCCGACTCCACCGCGCGCTGCGCCAGGGTTTGCTCCTGCAGCTGGCGGTCGATGGACTGGCCGGTGGTGAGCTGGTCGGCCACATCGTGCACGGCCTCGATCACCGAACCGTTGTAGGCCGACACGGCCAGGTCCTGCTCGGCCAGGCGGCCCTTGAGGTTGGCCTGGCGACGGCCCGCATCGAACAGCGGCAGGTCGATCGCGGGCAGGACGCCGTACTGGCGGCTGCTCGACTTGAGCACGTTGTCCAGCCCGATGGCATTGAAGCCCAGAAAGCCGGTGATGTTGATGTTGGGATAGAACAGCGTGCGCGCGGCATCGACCTCGGCGCCGGCGGCCTCGGCACGCCAGCGCAGCGCCATCACGTCGGCACGCTGGGCCAGCAGGTTCAGGGGCACCTGAGCCGGCAAGGCCTCCAGCTGGAGTTGGCCCAGCTTGGGAGACAGGCTGGCCGTGCTCTCCATGGGTTGCGCCGTCAGGGCGGCCAACAGGTGGCGCGTCAGGGCGATCTGTTCGTCCAGGGCCTCGATCTGCTGGCGGGTCTCGGGCAAGGCACCCTCACCCTGGCGCAGCTCGACATTGGTGTCCAGGCCGGCGTCCACGCGCTGGCGCACCAGCGACAGCAGCTCATCGCGCTGAGCCAGCGAACGCGCAGCCACTTCACGCTGGGCGAGCTGGCGGGCCAATTGCACATACGCGCGGGCCACGTTGGCCGACAGCAGCGTGCGCGCGGCCTGTGCATCGGCCTGCGAAGCACGGGCCTGGCCCAGCGCCGAGCGCAACTCCGCCCCCTGCCGGCCGAACAAGTCCAGCTCCCACTGGCCTTGCAGCTGCAAGGTGCCGATGTTCCAGATGTTGCCGGCGATCGGCGCAGGGTACAGGCCGTTGGCGGTGAAGCGCTGGCGCGCGGCTTCGCCATGGGCCTCGATCTGAGGCATGTCGGCCGCATCCTTGGCCTGCACGGCGGACTGGGCACGCGCCAGGCGCGCGCTCGCGGCCTGCATGTCGGGGTGGGCGCTCAGCGCCTGGTCGATCAGCGTGCCCAGGGCGGGGTCACCCAGGCGGCCCCACCAGGCTTCGGCCTCGGCCAAAGGCTGGGCCTTTGCATCGGCCACGCCGTAGCGCGCGGCATCCAGCGGCGTCACCGAGGCCTTCAGATCACCCTGCGATGCGCAACCCGCCAACGCGGCGATCGCGACGGCGCTCAGGCAGGCCGTCTTCCAATTCTTCTGGTCCATCATCCCGCTTGACTCCCGGGGTGGTGTGCATCCTTGTATGCGTCGGCGTTGCACACCATGCGCCGCAGCAGGGACAACAGGGTCTGCCACTCATCGTGGCTGAACCCCGTCAGGTAAGCATTGAGCACTTCAGACATCACCTTCGGGACTTCACCAGCCAGCGATCGGCCTTCTTCCGTCAACTCCAGGCGCGCCACGCGGCGGTCTTCCGTGGACCTCACGCGACGGCACAGGCCCTTGGCCTCCAGCCGGTCCAGCGTGCGCGTGAGCGCGCCCGGATCGATCTGAAGCTCGCGTGACAGCTCGGCCAATGTGCCTGCCTTTCCTTGCGCGATCATGAACAGCGGCGTCCACTGCGCATGGGTCAGACCCAATACTTCCAGCCGCCGGTCGATGTCGGTCACCAGGCCCAGCATGATGCGCCGCATGAGAAATCCCACGCTCTCGTCACTGCAGTAGCCCTGCGCCTTGTAGAAGGTCGGTGTGCTCATGCGGGCAATGTATTTGCCTATGCAAATATTGTCAAGACAGCATAATTTCGGAACTGTCAAAATGGTGACAACATGAGTGAGAACAACACCACATCCGCGGCCCCCGCCGCGGCCAAATCGCCCGCCCCGCTGCGTGCGCTGGGCCCGTTCCTGCGCCCTTACCGTGGCCGCATCGTGCTGGCCGGCGTGTTCCTGATCCTGGCGGCGCTGACAACCCTGGTGTTGCCCATCGCCCTGCGCGCTCTGATCGACCGGGGCATGGTGTCGCCCGATCCAGGTGACCGTGTGATGGCGCTGCGCGATCACTTTCTGGCGCTGGGTGGCGTGGGTGTGGCGCTGGGCGTGTTCTCCGCCTTGCGCTATTACTCGGTGACCTGGCTGGGCGAGCGCCTGGCGGCTGACCTGAAGCGCGCCGTGTACGCGCACATGCTGCGCCAGAGCCCCGTGTTCTTCGAGACCACGCAGACGGGCGAAGTACTCTCGCGCCTCACGGCTGATACGACGCTGATCCAGTCGGTGGTGGGCTCCAGCCTGTCCATGGGCCTGCGCAACACCATCATGGGCATGGGCGCGCTGGTGCTGCTGGTCGTCACCAACCCGGTGGTGATGGCGCAGGTGCTGGGCGCGCTGGTGCTCGTGGTGCTGCCGGCCATCGTCTACGGCCGGCGCGTGCGGCGCCTGTCACGCGCCAGCCAGGACCGCGTGGCCGATGCCAGCGCCATCGCCGCCGAGGTGCTGGGCGCCATCCCCGTGGTGCAGAGCTACACGGCCGAACCCCGAGAGGCCCAGCGCTTCGACGAGTCCACCGAGAGCGCCTTCCGGACCGCGCAGCGCCGCATCAGCGCGCGCGCCGCATTGGTCGCCTTCATCATCAGCGCCACGGCCGCCGCGCTGCTCTGGGGCCTGTACCAGGGCACCCAATCGGTGATCGATGGGCGCATCACCGCCGGCCACATGGGCCAGACGGTTGTCTACGTGATCCTGCTGATCAGTTCGGTCGCGGCGCTGTCCGAGGTCTATGGCGAGATCCTGCGTGCTGCGGGTGCCACCGAGCGCCTGATTGAACTGCTGAACACGCGGCCCGAGATCCAGTCACCGCCGCAACCTCTGGCCCTGGCCGATGCGCGTGGCGGATTGTCGGTCGAGTTGCGCGACGTGCGCTTCCATTACCCCTCGCGCCCCACCCAGGCCGCGCTGGATGACGTCAGCCTGAACGTACGCCCAGGCGAAACGGTCGCCCTGGTCG